>NZ_QOCB01000143.1 GCF_003318165.1 Psychromonas sp. B3M02 | reverse complement strand
CCATAAAGGGCCGTTGGAGACTACAACGTTGATAGGCAAGGTGTGTAAGTGCAGTAATGTATTGAGCTAACTTGTACTAATTACCCGTGAGGCTTAACCATACAACACCTAAGTAGTGTTGTTATGTGACCAAGATAGTCAAAGAAGACGTTAAAATATAAGCGCTTGTGATAGCGTATTTACATAGACTGCTACGATTAAATAGAACGAATAAAGAACATTAGAATGTCACTTTCCTAATTACAATTTATGCTTGGCGGCCATAGCGCTGTGGTACCACCTGATCCCATGCCGAACTCAGAAGTGAAACGCAGCTGCGCCGATGATAGTGTGGGGTCTCCCCATGTGAAAGTAGGTCATCGCCAAGCGCCTCATTAAACGAACCCTGTTGACTCACGTCGACAGGGTTTTTTTATGTCTGCTGATTTATGCTGACCTACTTGAACATGGGATAAACAAAAGCAGCGACAAAGTCGCCATCCTTATGTGTGACAGTAGGGCGAATATCGCGATAGCGATGGGTTATGAGCAATGTTCACCCATCGCCTAATTAAACGAACCCTGTTGACTCACGTCGACAGGTTTTTTATGTCTAAAATCCGAGAGTATCTGGCTTATTGAAATTTAACCTCCCAATTACGAAACATCCTTTGACCTTGGGGCGCTTGCTTCAGCCAGCAGTGTTTTTGTTTTTATTTTGGGTTTTAGCTTATGACTATCGCTGCTGATTTCTATTTATTATAAAAATCTATAGGGTATTGGTCGGAACGGTGGAAATCGAATCCACAACCTGCCGCTTAGGAGGCGGCTGCTCTATCCAGTTGAGCTACGTCCCGGAAGTATGTTGATTAATATAACTTATTTTTTCTTATAAGTACCATTAACCATTATTCTGCTCACCTATGAAGAAATTTCATACCTTTTATAATAGTCATTATAATGTGTAGATAGTTTTTACACTAACTCATTGTGAATCTTAGGGGAGCTACTTAATCATTCTCTTGTTAAAAGTTTGTCCCCTTATTTAATATAATTACTATTATCTCTAAAGTTATAGTAGATCTCGCCGATACTAATATCAGATAACATTTTATTACCAAGGCAGGGTTTAATGAAAATACTACTAATTATTTCGACATTGATTTTTATGCTTCAGGGATGTTCTGCGGTTAGAGTTATATCGGCTGAGGAATATGACGCAATGAAGGACAAAGAAGTGGCTCGTAATAGTGATAACTATCTTTATTATTATATTGCCCATTCTACTAGTCATAATTATTTATCTGATAAAGACAGCGATACTGGTGGCGTGAAAACAGGTTCTAATGGATATGGCCACCTTTATAGCTTTCAAGGTAAGAAGTCTTTAATTCTCTCTGAAATAGTCAGTAAAATGGCAGATCAGCTTTTGTATAACTACAATGACCAATACCATAACAATTCTTTGGCATTAACCTCTTTAGTTGATCTCAATGATTACAATAATACGAGTTGGTTAGGACAAACTATTTCTGAGCAATTTATACATGAGCTTCATATAAGACAAGTACGTATTGTCGATTATAAGTTAACAGGTAACATCCAAGTAACCCCTGCCGGTGAGTTTGCTGTAACAAGAGATTGGAAAAAACTTAATAAGAATGTAGATGTTAGTCGTATTTTGACAGGTACCATTTCACGTAATGAAGAGGGGGTTATTGTTAATGTACGTATCGTTAATGCAACTGATAACGCGGTAGAATCAACGACTAGCGCATTTATACCTGAACGTATGTTTGTAGGTGGTGTATATGATTATCGCCCTAGAAACTACATTTCACGCAATAGTACTAATGATAATAATCGTGTATCAGTACGCCTTGTTGAATAAATAACTCATCTAATACATTACTGTGTGTTGCTGTCCTGACAACACACGTTAACCCTTACACTCCTTTCTCCGACTGTTAAATATAACCTCCCTTTCTTAGTTAATGCATTGTAGGTATGAATATTGCTAGTTTATATCAGCACACTAATTAACTGGACTATATGCTTGTGAAGGTAACTTACTGCTTGTTGGCGAGTTGGTTATTTATTACGGGAATTAAAGTTACTTAGTTAACATTATTAGTATTAAAGTTAATAGGCCGATTTAGCCTATATGTAAGGAGTTTCGATGTTCAGTTTTATACTACAGAGACGTTTATTGGTAGCGTTAATCTTATCTAATTTTCTCTTAACTGGCTGTTCACTCTTTAAAAAAGAGGTGGTGGAGGTCGAAAAAGTGGATACTTATAAATTTGTTGCCGTTGGTTATGCCACTATGAGTGCGCAATCAGGTGCAACGGATGATATAAAGATGCTAAATGCGATAAAAGCATCAAAGTTAGAAGCTTATAAAGAATTAGCAGAGCAAGTGTATGGTGTCATGTTAACTTCTGAAAATAGCGTACAGCAGTATCAATTACGTAACGATGGTCTAAGTACTAAGGTGAAAGGGTTAGTTCGAGGAGCGAAGGTATTGCGTAGCTATCATGAGAATGACTTGTATATCACTGAATTAGGATTGAATATGGAGACCTTACCTTTCCTTAAAAACGCTGAGTTTACGGATCGAAGTGAGATCATTCAGGTACCAAGTAAAATCTATTATTAATGAATTAACTTTCAGTAATGATTATTTCTGCTGGAAGTTAGGGTGTATTTGATCTGGAGGAGAGGAGGTTTAATCAGGCTAGGCTTGGATATTTTTACCCAATAAGCTCGCGCTGTTTAACACTCCCTTTTGATCATAGGTAACAGAGTTCTGTCCTTTAGCTTGGGTAAGTACTTGCATCAGGTGTTTATTGCTTTGCATACTTAATTCAATGAGGCGCCCATTGATATCATTATCTTTTTGGCACTCATTTAAATGATCTTCAATTTTAGTTCTTAATATTTGTAGATCATTATCTTGTTGGATTTGACTTAAGTTATCTTCAGTACTGATTTTTTGATTAGCCTGGTTGATGGCTTGTAGCTGTTTTTGTTTATTAGACAAGATAAGGTTGAGTGTATCGAATGACTTTTCTTTAAGGCAAGCTCTCTCTTTATCGAGTGTCTCATGGAGAACTTGAATCGTATTTAATAACTCATTTAACTGGTCTTTTAACATAGGGTATTCTTTAAGTTAACAGTTTAACTTGAATAGGCGTCGCTTAAATCATGTTCAAACTTGCCAATATTTTCAGCTAACTGTGTTGAGTTAATCTTATAGTCGCCTTTTAAAATAGCTGCCTTTAATGTTTCAACACGTTTCATATCCACTTGAGACTCACTTGAAGCTTGTTTTTGCATTTTATTTAGATTCACTGCTTGCGATGTTAGTTGCACAGAATCCTTGTGTGGATTTTGCACCTCTTTTTTATCGGCGATGTTGCCATTACTTTTCTTGAGTGAGTTATTTTGGTCAATCGCAATACTATTTTGTAATGTTTGACGGTTGATATTTATACTCATAATCGTATTCCAATTAGTCTACATGGTTAACGTATCGGCAGTGTCTTATAAAACTTTAGCAAAAAGCTGACTTTTTAAAAAGAAACTTGTACTTCTTTTAAAGCATAGACTGTACCAACAACTTCTCGTTGGGTCCGTGTGTTTTTGACTCTAACAGTACTACCTATATTACCATCTGTTAATGCAATTCCCGAGGCTTTTATTTTTAGCCCGCTTTGGTTTGCGGTAATGGTCACTTTATCACCCTTACAGACATAACAAACATCTTTAAAGCGAATACCTCTTTGCGAAGATACGTTTCGTTTAAGTCTGACACCATTTAATAAAGCGAGTTCAGAAAAAGTACTCCCTCTCACTTGCGACTTGGCCTTATAAATTAACTCTATATTCTCTTCATCTAATGTTTCACCTTTACTTAGCGGGCGACTACTGACAATTAACGGGATCAGTGTTTGTACTTTAACTCTTACGTATAAATCCCAAGGTGTATCATCTTTACAAGATACTTTAACAGCGGTTTTACTTTTAATTTTATCGCCAACGATATAACCCTCTAAAGGGATTGTACATTCAGTAAAAGTCATCCTGTCAGAAATCGGATTCGCTTTTATATAGAGCTTTTGTTCCTCTGTTAACTCAAATGTAGCTTGGTATTTATTAAAAATAAGCGTTTCAGCAAACTTTTCTACCTCTTTTGAGTAATTAGGGGATGCAAAAATATGAGAAGACCCTAGACTTAGGATTAGGAATATAAATCGAAGCAATTTGCTCACCTTAGTTAAGTGAATTTGTTTCAGTAATAAATGACGTAGTAAAACAGTATAGATGTTTTTTACTTAAAAATAACCATAACAAAAAGGAATGGAATATGGCAGGGGTTTTAGACTCAGTTAACCAACGAACTCAGTTGGTAGGACAAAATAGACTTGAGCTATTGCTTTTTAAACTGGGTGGAATTCAGCGTTACGGGATTAACGTTTTCAAAGTAAGAGAAGTCTTACAATGTCCACCTTTAACTGTACTTCCTAAGTTAAATGGGGCTATTCGAGGCGTTGCTTATGTACGTGGGCAAGCTATCTCTATTATCGATATGAACCTAGCGACGGGTGGCCGTGCCATTGATGATATTGAGAACCGATTTATTATTGTCACTGAATATAACCGTTCAGTGCAAGGTTTCTTAGTGGGATCAGTTGAGCGAATTATAAATATTAACTGGGAAGATATTCTTCCGCCGCCGGCAGGTAGTAGCCGCTATAGTTATTTAACTGCGGTAACAGAGGTAGATAATTCCCTGGTTGAAGTGCTAGATGTAGAGAAAATACTGGATGAGATTGCGCCAGTTAATACTGAAGTAACCGAGCAAATTACCATTGAAAACATGCAGAACAAAAAAATTCTAGTCGCAGATGACTCGTCAGTAGCACGTAAACAGATCCAGCGAACTTTAACCAGCTTAGGGTTAGAGTGTGACCTAGCCAAAAATGGTAAGGAAGCGCTTTCTATGCTGCAAGAAGTTGCTAAAACTCAGCCTGTGTTTGATAAATATGCGCTAATGATCTCCGATGTTGAAATGCCCGAAATGGATGGTTATACCTTAACCTCTGAAATAAAGGCTCATCCAGATATGAAAGATTTATATATTATTCTTCATACTTCGCTCAGTGGCATTTTTAACCAAGCCATGGTTGAGAAAGTGGGGGCAAATGACTTTATTGCAAAATTTAATCCTGATGAGTTGGCGATTGCCGTACAAAAGGTGATTAATTGTTAGGTAAAGCATATTAATCAATGTTATTTTTCAATCATAAAATTATAAGAAAGGGTTTCTTAATTTTATTACTTAAAAATATGTTTAAAGCAATTAATGGAATGCAGGTAATTATTAGTGAAAACTTTGTCTGATCAACTTTATAAAAAGTTTGCTCTTTTTCTAGAAAAACAATGCGGTATTGTATTAGGGGATAACAAACAATATTTAGTTAAAAGCCGTTTAAGCCCTCTTGTCACGCAATTTAACTTAACAGGATTAGAGGAATTGGTGGAGAAGGTAATTAATAGTCTTAATTCACAAATGCGTAATGCTGTTGTAGATGCGATGACCACCAATGAAACGCTATGGTTTCGTGATATTTATCCTTTTGAATTACTTACTCATAAACTGTTTCCGGAAATTTTACAAAACAAGAAAAATATTAAAATTTGGTCTTCTGCAAGCTCATCGGGTCAAGAAGCTTATTCTATTGCGATGACCGCATTGGAATATAGTAAAGCCAAACCAACGAGTAATTTAAATGTACAAGTGGTTGGTACTGATATTTCTGATTCAATGTTAGCGCAATGTAACCTAGGTCAATATGACCTACTTGCATTGTCACGTGGTTTATCAGAAACACGTAAGCGTCAATTTTTTATTCCAGTTCATGGCTTAAGCAATAAAATGCAGGTGAGACCCGAGGTCAAAAAATTGACTTCCTTTCGACGTCTAAACTTATTGGATAGTTATGCTTCATTGGGTAAATTTGATTTAATTTTTTGCCGAAATGTATTGATCTACTTTTCTAATGACGTTAAATCTAAAATTTTGAATCAGTTTGCAGGTGCTTTAAACCCTGGTGGGTATCTTATTTTAGGGGCGTCTGAATCTTTAAATGGATTAACAGATAAGTTTGAAATGGTACGTTGTAATCCAGGCATTATTTATAAATTAAAAAGTAAATAATCACAGTACTGGGTACAAATTCCTTGTTTAGCACATTGATTAAAGAGGCAACTATTGCCTCTTTTTTTAGTCATTTTTTTTATTGTTACTATTACCTTCCTAAGCTTAAGTGTTATTGGTTACAGTTAGCTGAGTACCAAGCCACAATGTATTCCAACTTCTTATCTTTTTGATTTAATTTATACATTCCCCTCTTTAATTGAACAAAATCGCTTAGATAACTCCCTTAGTTAAGTTTTTGGCACAAGCTTTGCATTTATCTAGACAAAGGAGAAATTTATGGCACTTAACTTTGAAAAAGCATTAGGGATTCATCAGCACACATTAGGTATTCGTTCACGTCGAACTGAAATTTTGGCGTCAAATATCACTAATGCAGATACCCCTAATTACAAAGCAAAAGATATTAATTTCAAAGATGCATTAAATGCAGCTAAGTCAGGAAGTGGTGTGTCGTTAAATCGTACCGATACACTTCATAAGCCTGGTTTCTCCAGTTCAATGGCACAAAATGGATTGCTATATCGTGCCTCTAATCAACCCGATACGGGTGACGGCAATTCCGTTGATTTAGAAGTTGAACGTAATTTGTTTATGAAAAACAGCATGGAATATCAAGCCAGCTTAGATTTTTTAAATAGTAAAATTTCAGGGTTACGCTTGGCCATTAAAGGTCAATAATTGCTAGCAGGAGAAAAGAGATGAGTTTATTAAAAGTATTAGATGTTGCCGGCACTGGGATGAGTGCGCAATCTGTGCGATTAAACACGACTGCTAGTAACTTAGCGAATGCCAATAGTGTCAGTAGCAATATTGATGAAACCTATAAAGCACGTCATCCTGTTTTTGCTGCAGAATTAGACCGCGCGATGGGCGGCTTGGATAGCAGTGTGGGTGTAAAAGTGCAGGGCATTGTTGAAAGTACTGCTGAATTAAACCGTGAATATGCGCCCAATCACCCTAAAGCGGACGAGGATGGTTTCATTTTTCACTCTAATGTCAATGTAATGGAAGAGATGGCCAATATGATCAGTGCTTCTCGTTCTTATCAGACAAATGTGCAAATTGCCGATGCGGCAAAGCAGATGTTAAGTCGTACATTGCAAATGGGTAAATAAGGATAATTAGATGACTACTATCACTTCATCGGGTCTCAGTTTAACCAAACCATTAACTGAAGAACAGATAAATAAAAATACTGAGATAGATGCTGAGCAGCAACTAGATCAAGAAGACTTTTTCTCGTTGCTCTCACAGCAACTTGCTTACCAAGACCCATTCTCACCCGTTGAGAATGCGGAAATGATTTCTCAAATGTCTTCGTTTACTACGGCTGAAGGTATTGCCACATTAGGTACAGAATTTGCCGGTATCAAAGAGGTGTTGAACTCTAGCCAAGCATTAGAAGCGTCATCACTAGTAGGCAAAAAAGTACTAGTGCCAAATAATCAAACTTATCTTCCTGAAGGTGGAACTGCATCAGGATCTATCACTAGTACAACAGGGGCAATTAACACCACAGTTTCTGTTAAAGACAGTGCCGGTAATGTTGTTAAAACTATTGAATTAGGTGAGATAGGCGCCGGTAATCAACGCTTTGATTGGGATGGGCTAGATGCGGAAGGTAAACCTGCTCCACAGGGGAATTATACTTTTGAAGCATTTGGCTCAGTGAATGGAAATGGAGAAGCATTAACAACAGCCAGTTATGCGCATGTTGAAAGTGTCAGTTTAGGTGGTGGTTCTGCTAGCGTCTATTTAAACCTGAAAGGGTTAGGCGGTATCGAACTGGACGAAGCAATTGAAGTTGCTGAAAATATATAATTAAAGGAAATTACTATGTCATTTAATATAGCATTAAGCGGAATTTCAGCTGCACAAACAGATTTAGATGCAACTGCAAACAATATCTCTAACGTAAGTACCGTTGGTTTTAAAGAGTCTCGTGCTGAATTCGATAGTGTTTATGCTAACTCACTATTCTCAAACAGCGCAACTAAAGTCGGTGATGGTGCTGCTGTCTCTGCTGTTGCACAACAATTCCACCAAGGTAGCTTAAAGTTTACTGATAACCCATTAGATTTAGCGATCACAGGGAGTGGTTTTTTTGCCACTTCTCCAGGCCTTGAAGATAATAATACCAACTATACACGTTCTGGTACCTTTAAATTAAACTCAGAAAACTACATCGTTGATAACAGTGGTAACTATTTACAAGCATTTCCTGTTAACCCTGACGGTAGTTCATCTTCATTGAGCCTTGCAACTACGCAACCGATTAAAATTCCAGAAACTGCGGGGACCCCGGTTAAAACTGATGCGGTCAGTATTGGTCTTAACTTACCTGCTGGAGATGAAGAAAAACCACTTGCTGATTTTGATCCTTCAAATCCAGATACTTATAACAATGCAACCTCTGTAACTATTTATGATTCTTTAGGTGAACCACATATTTTAAATACTTATTATGTGAAACCTGAAAATGGCTCTGCAGACGGTACGAACCAATGGGTCTCTTTTGTTACGGTTGATAACAAACCTGTAGACAGCACTGAGGCGGCAAACTATTTCCAAGATGCAAATGGTGATGGTGCATTTGACGACGCGATCGGTTCTCCGGCAAGTTACACTGGTTCTGACGGTGAAGTACATAATGGTGTGGTGCTTAACTTTGATGAAAATGGTGAATACATTAATACCAGCCCAGAAGTATTAACGTTTGAAAGTTTAGGTACTGATGGTGCTGATGTGTTATCTGCAGGTGCTGATGGTACACAGGCGATTACTATTGATTTTGAAGAGCCAACTCAGTTTGCCTCTGCTTTCCAAGTAACTGGTTTAGAGCAAAATGGTTTAACAGTAGGGCGTTTAACTGGTATTGAAATTGGGTCTGACGGTTTAGTGCAGGTGTCTTACAGTAATGGTACATCGGATCCATTAGCTCGAGTGGCCATGGTACGTTTTAGAAACGAGCAAGGTTTATCACAAACTGGATCAAACTGGACGGAATCACAAAGCTCTGGCGGACCACTAACAGGTGAAGCAGGTTCAGGTACCTTTGGTAATATTAGTTCTGGTGCACTAGAGCAGTCTAACGTTGATTTGACCACTGAGTTAGTTGACTTAATTAGTGCACAGCGTAACTTCCAAGCGAACTCGCGTTCATTAGAAATTAACTCTTCATTACAAGAGACAATTTTACAAATTCGTTAATCGCATATTTTTACCTCTATTGAAACGCACCCGATTGGGTGCGTTTTTGTTTTACCTTCTTACCTATCTCCTCTTTTATTTGTCCTGAATAGTTTGTTGGCACAATGTTTGCAATTATATATTTATCAATACAGTGAAGACTGCTGTTAACCGTTATTTACCTATCAATTGCTAAGGAAGTCAAAATGGATAATTTTCTTTATGTATCAATGTCTGGCGCTAAAGAGAACATGAATGCCTTAGCGATCCACAGTAATAATCTAGCTAATGCTAGTAAAACTGGCTTTAAAGCCAGTTTTGAGCAAGCTCGTAGTATGCAGGTTCATGGTGATGGTTTACCAACGCGTGTGTTTTCCTTAGCTGAATCACCAGGACAAAATTTTGACAGCGGCATTGTTCATGCCACCGGTCGAGAGTTAGATGTTGCCGTAGAAGGTGAAGGCTGGTTTGTGGTGCAATCAGAAGCCGGTGATGAAGGGTTAACGCGTAGCGGTGATTTTAATATTACTGCCGATGGCTTTTTAATCGATGCAAATGGTCAAGAGGTATTAGACAGTGCTGGCAATAGTATTTTTGTTCCTATGCCCATTGAAAAATTTTCTATTCGTCAGGATGGTGTGATTGAGGTTCGTCCAGAAGGTGCACCTGCTGACGGCATGGAAGAAGTTGCACAGTTAAAGTTAGTGAACCCTAATATTCAAGATTTAATGCGTGGAGAAGATGGTTATTTTCGACGTATAGATGGACAACAAGCTGAAGTCTCTAATGAGGTCGTTGTTGCCAGCGGCGCGTTAGAAGCCTCAAACGTAAATTTAAGCGGTGAGTTGACGAGTTTAATCAACCTGCAGCGTAATTTTGAAATGCAGGTCAAGATGATGAAAAAAGCGGAAGAGATAGATCAAAGTTCTGAATCTCTATTGAAAATCGTTTAAATCATTGATTGTAAATTAAAAGTTTAAGGAGAAGTGTATGCATTCCGCTTTATGGATTAGTAAAACAGGGTTAGATGCACAGCAAACTAACGTCGCCACCATTTCAAATAACTTAGCCAATGCGAGTACCGTTGGTTTTAAGAAAAGTCGCGCTATTTTTGAAGATCTACTGTATCAAAATGTTAATCAACCTGGGGCGAATGCAACACAGGATACTAAACTCCCTTCGGGGTTGATGGTGGGCTCGGGTGCCAAAGTTGTGGCGGTACAAAAGAACTTTTCACAGGGTAATGCATTAACTACTAACAACTCATTAGATGTGATGGTTGATGGTAAAGGCTTTTTTGAAATCGAAATGCCAGATGGTAGTTCAGCCTTCACTCGTAATGGTCAATTTATGCTTAATGAAGAAGGTGTGATGGTTACGCCTGGTTCAGGTTACCCGTTAGTACCACAGGTACAAATTCCCGATGATGCTCAATCAATTAGTATTGGTGCTCAAGGTGAGGTATCGGTAAGTATTGCTGGTCAAGCGGCTAACCAAGTCGTTGGGCAATTAAATGTGAATGCATTTATTAATGCGTCAGGGTTAGAGCCATTAGGTGAAAACCTATATGCAGAAACAGGCGCATCGGGCGCACCCATTGAAGGTGTACCAGGTGCTGATGGTTTAGGTTTTATTCGTCAAGGTATGTTGGAAACGTCTAACGTAAATGTGACCGAAGAATTAGTTAACCTAATCGAAAGCCAACGTGTTTATGAAATGAACTCAAAAGTGGTTTCGGCCGTTGATGAAATGTTGTCTTACATTAGCCAACAGTTATAACAAGAGTATCACCTTGGTGGTTGATGCTCTGGAGAAGAATATGTCATTTACTATATCGAAAAAAATCAAGTTGCTGCTTAATACCTGCTTAGTATTTAGCTTAATGTTATTTACTAATATTGCGGATGCAGCAAGAATTAAAGATATTGCCAGCGTGCAAGGGGTTCGTAGTAACCAATTGGTCGGTTATGGGCTGGTGGTTGGTCTTCCTGGAACAGGTGAAAAGAGTAGTGCATTTACAGAGCAAGCCTTTTCTACCATGTTACGTAATTTTGGTATTAACGTGCCGCCCGGTGAAACATTAAAAATAAAAAATGTCGCACCGGTAGCCATTACTGCGGAGTTGAAACCTTTTACTAAACCGGGGCAAACTATTGATATTACAGTTTCCGCGATTGGTGAAGCAAAAAGTTTACGTGGTGGTGAGTTACTTCAAACCTTTTTGAAAGGGGTTGATGGTAAAGTTTACGCCTTAGCTCAAGGTAGTTTAGTGGTAGGTGGTCTAGGTGCAGAAGGTGCCGATGGCTCTAAAGTGGTTATCAATACTCCGACGGTTGGTCGTATTTCGAATGGTGCGATTGTGGAAAGAGAGGTGTTATCTCCTTTTGCTCAGGGCGACACTATTACCTTTAACTTGCATAAAGCAGACTTTACCACGGCTAAAAAAATGGCTGATACAATCAATAATTTAGTGGGCCCTCATACAGCCAGTATGTTGGACGCAACGTCAGTACAAGTATTAGCACCTCGTGATGTCTCACAACGAGTTTCATACTTATCAACCTTAGAGAATTTAGAGTTTGAACCTGCGCGTTCAAGTGCAAAAATTATTGTTAACTCACGTACTGGTACGATTGTTATTGGTCAAGATGTAAAGCTATTACCAACGGCTATTACCCATGGTGGTATTAGTGTGACAATCAGTGAAAATAAAACCGTTTCTCAGCCTAATGCATTTGCAAATGGTAATACGGAAGTGATTGATAATAGTACTATTGATGTGACACAAGCAGACAGTCGTATGTTTAGATTTGACCCTGGTGTAAACCTTAATGATCTAGTAAGAGCGGTTAATGAGGTCGGCCTTGCTCCTGGTGATTTGATGGCAATATTAGAAGCATTGAAGCAAGCGGGTGCATTAGAAGGTGAGTTGATTATAATCTAATTGGTATAATAGTCCTATCATCAAGTAGAACAAACTAAAAAGGAAAGCAGATGCTTTCCTTTTTTTATTTGTAGCTTAACTTATTAATTACAAAGTCATTGCTGCTATCCAACCAAAGGTGATAACAGGAATATTGTAATGTAAGAAAGTTGGGATCACTGTATCTCTAATGTGATCGTGTTGACCATCTGCATTAAGACCTGATGTTGGACCTAATGTTGAGTCAGATGCTGGAGAACCTGCATCACCTAATGCTGCCGCCGTACCCACTAAGGCAATAATTGCCATTGGAGAGAAACCAAAAGCAATGGCTAATGGAACATAGATGGTGGCAATAATTGGAATCGTTGAGAATGAAGAGCCTATCCCCATTGTCACTAATAAACCAATCACTAACATTAACAATGCGGCTAATGCTTTGTTATCACCAATGCCTGATGATAATGCAGACACTAAGGTATCAACACTGCCCGTTGCTTTCATTACCGCTGCAAAACCTGCAGCAGCAATCATAATGAAACCGATCATCGCCATCATATGAACACCTTTGGTGAATACATCGTGTGTCTCTTTCCATGCAATCACACCACCAAAGGTAAATACACTGAAACCAGCCAATGAACCTACAATCATAGAGCCTGTCATTAATTGCACGGTTAATGTCGCAACAATGGCAACTAACGCGACAATAATATGACGTTTGTTAAGTGTTTTGAATTCAGTTGTCGTGTTTGTTTCGGTGATATCTTGGTATTCGCGTGGTTTACGGTAACTGATAAAAATAGCAATAAGCAAACCTGTGACCATACCTAATGCAGGCAGGATCATAGCTGTCGGTACTTGGCTCGCAGTCACATCTAAACCGTTATCATGCAAGTTTTTTAGCAGGATGTTATTTAAGAAAATACCACCAAAACCAACAGGTAATACCATATAAGGTGTCACTAAGCCGAAGGTTAAGATGCAGGCTGTTAAACGTCTATCAACACGTAAGCGGTTAAACACACCTAATAAGGGTGGAATTAAAATAGGAATAAATGCGATATGTACTGGCACAATATTTTGTGAAGAGATGGTCATCAATAAGATAACTGAAAACACACCATATTTAATAAATTGTGAGGTGTTTTGAGCTTGTTGTGCATTCAATCGTTTAATGATTGCCTGTGATAATAGGTCAGTAATACCTGACTTAGAGATAGCAACGGCAAAAGCACCAAGCATCGCATAACTTAACGCTATGGTTGCGCCGCCACCTAAGCCACTTTCAAAAGCTGAAATGGTATCAGGTAAAGATAAACCAGCGGTTAAACCGCCAACTAATGCACTTAATGTTAGCGCAATAACAACATTAATACGCATCATTGACAGTATGAGCATGATACATACCGCCAGTAAAACAGGGTTAAGCATAATTATTCCTTTGTGGTAGGGTCAAAATCCGCAGGCATTCTACTTGATGCAAACGGGCTTTGCTTAAAAAACTACACCTGCCTTGATGATTAATTAGTAAATGCCACTTATTTAATAAAAATAAATAAGTGGCATTTTTTTTGCTTTATTAATACTACAGTATAAATGGGGTTGATGGATGAGCACTCAAACAGTCACGCAAGCAAGCAATTACTTTGATCTACAAGGGTTAGAGCAGTTGCGTCAAAAAACCAAAACCAACGATAAAGAAACGATTCGTGAAGTGGCGAATCAATTCGAGTCGATGTTTGCGAGCATGCTGATCAAATCAATGCGTAAAGCTAATGAAGCTTTTGAAGCAGACAGTCCATTTAACAATCAACAAACTAAATTTTACACGGACATGCAAGATAAGCAGCTAGCGGTAGATATCAGTCGACACGGCACCTTAGGGTTAGCGGATGCCTTAGTCAGACAACTAGACCCTAGTTCAATGGCGCGTTTGCAATCTGTAGAGCAAGATAAATTAGCGATGCCTAATCAAGCGCAGACGGTAACTATGCATGAGCTGAACCCAGCACCCGCTAATATTCAGTTTAATAAACCGGATCAATTAAGAGAATTATCAATAACTAGAGTTAATGATAGTACAACGCAGAACCAGCTATCTGAGCAGGCACAAACTCCTGAGCTAGTAAGTAAACCTAAAGCGAAGTCGGATGCTGATTTTAGCTCACCTTCATCGTTTATTGAGTCGTTATTGCCTTACGCGAAAAAAGCGGCAAAAGCATTGGGGGTTTCACCTGAGGTTTTAGTGGCACAGTCAGCATTAGAGACTGGTTGGGGTAAGAAAATTTTGCAAACACCTGGACAAGAAAGCAGCTTTAACCTGTTTAATATTAAATCTCATGGTGGTTGGCAAGGTGATAGCGTTAATAAGAATAGTCTGGAAGTAGAAAATGGAATCGGTATTAAACGTCGCTCTAACTTCCGTGTTTATCAAGGCATTCAAGAAAGCTTTAATGATTACACCGACTTTATCAAAAATAATAAACGTTATGAGCAGGCACTGCAGCAGGGTGGTAATCCAAATCGTTATATCGAAGAGTTACAAGATGCAGGTTATGCAACGGACCCTCAATATGCAGAGAAAGTGAAGAAAATTATGAATAGCGATAGCTTCAAAGCTGTTGTTGCAGGAGAAAACAATGGCTGATCTATTACAAATTGGACTATCAGGGGTTTATACCTCTCAAGCTAACTTAGCCACAACCAGTCATAATATCAGTAATGTCAGCACTGAAGGCTACTCGCGTCAAAATGTTGATGTCAGTGCCACTGGTGCGCAACGTTTAAGCTCTCATTTTGTTGGTACTGGTGCCATGGTGAGCAGCATTGACCGTGCTTATGATCAGTTTGCTTTTGCCGAGAACATGATCAATACATCCAATCATGCTTATTATCAAGAAAAGTACACTCAGGCGAATCAAATGGATACCTTGTTATCCAATGAAAGTACATCTGTGACAGCGCCTGTGATTAATATGTTTTCGTCTTTATCGAATGTTGCTGATAACCCTAACTTATTAGAAGCGCGTACGGTATTTTTAGAAGATGCTGGCAGCATGGTTAACCAGTACAACACCTTATACAAACATTTAGATAACCAATATAAAGGCATTAACGCTGATATTGATAATTCAGCATCGGTGATGACTGAATTAGCAGAAAGTATTGCCAGCTTAAATGATCAAATTGCTTCTGTTGGTGGGCCGGGTAATGGAACGGGCGCCAATGACTTATTAGATAAGCGTAACTTAGCCATCACTGAACTCAGTAAATATGTTAATACTTCTGTAGTGGCAACAGATAATCATATGGTCAATGTTTATATTGGTAGTGGCCAAGGTTTAGTTATGGGGCAAAATGCGCAACAGGTTATAGCCGTTGATGGAGATCCTGACCCTGCTCGTAAACAGTTAGCGTTACAATTTAACGGTAAGGCCGCGGTGATTAATGGTAATCAACTCGGTGGTGAAGTCGCTGGTTTATTTAATAGCCGAGATAAAGACGTTGAAGTGGCGATGAATCAATTAGGGCAAAGTGTCATTGGTTTGACTCATGCTTTAAACGAGCAGCAAAAGTTAGGGCAAACCCTAGAAGGACAAATTGGTCAAAATCTATTTAATGATATTAACAGCAAAGACTCTATGGAGAGTCGTGTGTTAAGCCATAAAGATGACCTAGGTAAAGCCACATTAAGTGTACGCATAGATGATTTAACGACACTTTCTCCTGATGAGCTAACACTAAAGGTCACAGAGCATGTACCAGGTGTTTCTATTGCTTTCTCGGTTACTAACAATAGAACTGGTGAAACAAAGCAAGTTGCTATTGATGATTTAAGCACAGAGAACCGCTTTAATATTCCTGATTCAGGAATTAGTGTTGGTATCGATTCGATGGTAACACCGCTTCAAGAAGGCAAAACATTTACCTTACGCCCAACGCGTTATGGCGCTCTAGAAGCGAGTATACAGGAAACGGATCCAAAGAGAGTGGCCGCTGCAGAAGCCGAAGTCAAAACCATTAGTAGTGAGCAAAATACAGGTACAGCGCAGTTACGTGTTAGTGCCTTGCTGGACAAAGCTAATCCACACTATGTTAATCCAGAGAATCCACTGACTATTCAGATCTCTGCGAATAGTAACAACGGCATGATTGCTTATAACGTGTTTGATAAAAATGGTTCACAGGTTAATGCCGCAGAATTAACAGCGCCGATTGATCCATTAAGTGGTAAAGCGGTGTTGGTTGCTGGTGGAGTTGAGGTATCTTTGGAGAAAGGGACACCCTTAGCCAATGATCAATTTACTCTGCAGTTTAACGAAACGGGTGACAGTGATAATCGCAACATGTTAGCCATGACTGATCTGCAAGACGCGAAGATAATGAATGGTAAAAAAGCAACCTTTCAAGATGTGTATAACGGCATGATTTCGGAAGTCGGTGCAAAAACCGCTAATGCAGATGTGGCCATGCAATCGGCGTCCATTTTAAAAGATCAGTCCTTTGAAAGGATCCAACTAGTGAGTGGTGTCAATATGGATGAAGAAGCCGCTAACTTATTAAAGTATCAACAATATTATAGTGCTGCTGCGCGTGTTATTACGGTAGCAAATGAAGTTTTTGAGAGCATATTAAATGCATCTCGTTAATTGCGTCCATATTGGTTTTATAAGTGTCAGCTGGCGTCAGCCTAATCAGGAATTATAGAGAGGTTATATGCGCGTTTCATCGCCACTATTTTTTATGCGAAACACCACTTCAATGATGGAGCAGCAAGCCGCATTAAGTGATCAGAACTTACACTTATCTAGCACTAAGCGTGTGATTAACGGCAGTGACGATCCGGTGGCTATTGCTACGATCCAACGTTTAAAACAAGATCTAGCGGTAGGTGAGCAATACATTAATAACGGTGAAACAGCTAAGTCTAGTAATGGATTATCTGATACCGCCTTGTCGCAAAGCACACATATTCTGCAACGAGTGCGTGAGCTAATGATCAGCGGTAGTAATGGCACCATGAATGAAGGTAACCGTGAAGCTGTGGCCATTGAGCTGGAAGGTTTACGCGAAGAGTTAATGGGGGTTGCGAACACAAAAGATGGTAATAACCAATATATCTATGGCGGATATGAAGTGGATGTCGCGCCTTTTCAAATGAATGAATTTGGAGAAGTCGTTTACCATGGTGATAATGGTGAACGAGAGTATCGAGTCGGCACTGGTGTACTCGTACAAGGTAATGATTCAGGCGCTAAGATCTTCATGGATATTCCAGAGGGAAACGGTACTTTTGTGTCTGAGTTAGGCGCAGGAAACATGGGCGGTGGAGTAATTAGTGCTGGCCAAGTAGTTGATAAAGATGCAGCGCGTGACTTCTTAGATCAAGATTATACCATTTCCATCAATACCACTGAAGAAGGTCCAGAGTACTCTGTTTATGGGGTACAAGAGCAAGCGGTTAAAGGTAATGCTAAGGTTACCATTAGCAGTGTTAATTTAGATGCTGCTGGTATCAATAGTGTAAACCCTGCTGTGAATGCCACGATGGGTCTGCAATTTACTGAAACTAGTCCTGGTAGCAAACAGTTTAATGTGGCAATTAATGGTACTTCAGCTTCGACCACTTATGATGCAAATAATGCCGATCCACAACGATTAAATATCAATGGTATTACGCTAGAGGTTGATGGCCTGCCGGCTGATGGTGATAATTATGGATTAACTAAATTTATTGCACCCACCCCCTACGAAGATGAACAAGCTATCTCTTTTAATGGCATAAAAACCCAAATTAAAGGTGATGTCGAAAACTTAGACTCTTTTACTTTACGTCAAAGCGAAGAAAAGGATGTTTTTGCCTCTATTCAAAGTGCCATTGATGCCTTACGTATACCGGGCAGTGATCAAACAACCTTAGCAAAACAAAATACTGCTTTTGATATGTCGTTATTACAAATTGATGGTGCGATGGACAAAGTATCCAATGTGCAAAGTGCCGTTGGTGCTAGATTAAGAACCATTGATAACCAATATGAATCTACCTTAGATTTTAACTTAACTATCCACAGTACATTATCCTCTTTAGAGGATTTAGATATGGCTGCTGCGATCAGTGAGTATCAACAAAAACACAGCATGTTAGAAGTCTCTCAACAAACCTTTGTACAGCTGCAAAAGTTAAGTTTATTTAATCATATCTAAGCGTTGAATAAACGGGGTGGCAGTTAACTCCAAGACTTATCCGTAAAGAGGCAATTTATTGCCTCTTTTTTTTGCCTATCAAATTTAATTATTTTGTGAACAGGGCCTGACTATTTAATGACTCTTAAAAATGTTGCTTAAGCTGCTGATTTTTAATGTATATTTTTATTTTAAAAGTTGGCACATTAATCGCATTACTAACCATGAGAGTAAAAATTGACGGCAAATAAGACCGAAACAAAAAGGTTATTGCCACACTCCCTTACAGGGGTCACCAAGACATAAAAGGATTACATCATGGCTCAAGTCATTAACACTAATATCATGTCGCTGAATGCACAACGTCAGCTAAACAAAACACAATCCATGCAAAACGAAGCGATGGAGCGTTTATCATCGGGCCTACGTATTAACAGTGCTAAAGATGATGCCGCAGGTCTTGCAATCTCTACCGCGATGCAATCACAAATTAAAGGTTTAACACAAGCTGTGCGTAACTCGAATGATGGTATTTCGATGGCACAAACGGCAGAGGGTGCGATGGATGAGATGACCAACATACTACAACGTATGCGTGAGCTATCGGTTCAAGCAGCCAACGATACTAACTCAGCAGAAAATAAAGCCTTCATCCAAGAAGAAGTTGATCAGCTTTACTCGGAATTAGATCGTATTGCTAACACAACACAGTTTAATGGCAGTAATTTATTAGATGGCTCAAATGCTTCTACTACATTACAAATTGGTGCTAATGCAGGACAAAATTTAACTTTCTCCATTGACCCCGTTACAACTGCTGCACTTGGTCTAGATGGTGGTGTTAACAAAGGTGACTTAAACAGTGGTCGAGTCAGTGCAAATGCAATGGTTGATGGACAAATTGCCATTAATGGTATCGATTTACCTGCAGTAGAAGCTGGTGGTGGTGCAGTTGAAATCGCTAAAGCAGTTAACTTACAAACTGCATCAACAGGTGTGGTGGCCGATGCTTATAATATTGTTGAAGGGCGTGCCTTAGATGATAATGGTGTTGCATTAACAGGTGTAACAAACGGATTAGAATTTACAGTTGGTGATAATCAAACAGTGACCTTAGGTCCAACATCATCGATGGAAAACTTAGCAGAAACCATTAACCGTGATGTAGCAGGCTTGCAAGCTAATGTCGGTGACGATGGTCAGCTTATTTTAAACAATGATACTGGTGAAACAATTACCATCGGTGGGCCAGATAGCATGCGTTCAAATGCTGGTTTACAAGGCGGTGTAACAGCAGGTGAAGAAGTTCGTTACGAAGGTTACTTAGGTTTAACAAGTCAATCTGGCGAACCTATTAGTGTTGATGTTGGTACTAATGGTGCCGTTGGCGATACTAAAAATATTGGTTTCATGGTAACGAATGGCGCAGCGGTAACAGGTGACGCTATTTCTGACTCAAGTGCGATTACTGAAGCAGACGCGTTAACCATTAATGGTGTTGAGTTAGATATTAAAGGCGCAACTGCCGGTTCATTGACACTGGAAGAAAAAATTACAGGTATTAACCGATTAACAGAACAAACGGGTGTCTCTGCAGTACAAGATGCGTCTGGTGGTATTTTATTTACTAACGAAACCGGTGGTGACATTACCATTGCCAGTGCCGCTGACAGTGACGCAGGTAAAACTGCAGCTTTAGCTAAACTAGGTGTAATCGATGTAGGTGGTACAGCGGTTACTGAGCTTAAGTTGAATGTAACAACAACACGAAGTGCAAGTGATAGCTTAGCAAAAGTAGATAATGCATTAGCAAGTATCTCATCGTCTCGTGCAAACTTAGGTGCGATTCAAAACCGCTTAGACTCAACTATCTCTAACTTAGAGAATGTATCGCAGAATCTATCTGCTTCTAACTCTCGAATTCAAGATGCAGACTTTGCTGCTGAGACTTCAAATATGAGTAAAGCGCAGATTTTACAACAAGCGGGTACATCCATGTTGTCACAGGCAAACGCAAGTACGCAGAACGTATTATCACTATTACAGCAGTAATTGAGATAAAGAGTACTCAGTACTCCTAAGATAGGTGAAATGAAATATCTTGGTTTTTTACTCTCATGATCTCCTCTTATTTCAATTCATTTTAAAGGTAGCTTCGGCTACCTTTTTTGTTTTAGGCAATCACCGATTGTTGTTTTTATTTGCAACCAGAAGAAGTAGATAACTCCTGCAATAGCACCGTATAAATGCGCATTAATTAACACAGTGGCGCCGATCAAAGCTTCAGTGGTAGGAGAAGGACCATTGATCTGTTCATAGGCAACTTTAGCTATAAAACCTAACCCTAATATCACTCCCCATTTATCTTTTTTCTTTAATTCATCACACACACTAAAAGCAAATAAACCATGTAATGCACCGGACAAACCTACATACCACTGTAAATCAGGCTCAATCCAGTATAAGCATAGGCTAATAAATAGACCGATAAATAGCATCATCAATAACATTGAATACTGTTTAAAGGTATCTAAGAATAAAGCGGCGACCACCACTAAGCCGGTACCATTTAGCAGTAAGTGGTAACCATTAGTGTGGCAAAAGTGCGCCGTTAGTAAACGCCAGACTTGCCCCTTTGCAATGCCATTGTGATAATATGCCAACCATTGACTGCTGTTATCTTGGAATACAAATAACAATGCACTGAGTGTCAAAATAATAGCAGTGTGAAACCATACCGTGCGCATTAAGCAAACCTTAATAGAAGTTGAAAGAGATAAATGACAAAACGAGCATTCTGCACTGAGTGTAACAAAGCATTAACTGCCTGTATCTGTGACGCTATATGTGCGCTTGATAATCAACACTTTTTGCATATATTGCAAGACCCGAGTGAGCAAAACAAAGCGATAGGCACTGCACGTATTCTGGATTTATCGCTTTCAAAGGTAAAGCTAACGGTGGCAGATACCTTTGATCCAACACTATTTGACTTAAACAATACCTTCCTGGTATTTCCAAGTGAAGAGGCTGCCACTATTGGTACTTTAAGAGAAACAGCTCAAATAAACACTGAGACTCAATTTATCTTACTGGATGGTAGTTGGAAGAAGGCCTATAAACTCTTAATGAGCAATCCTTTTCTTCAGTCTTTGCCAACCTTGATGATTAACGTACAGGAGAAAAGTCGCTATCGGATTCGTAAATCACCAAGAGAAGATGGATTGTCGACGGTGGAAGCGGGTTATTATTTATTGTCTGAATTAGAGAATGATAACAACAAGTTTTTACCCTTATTAGAAGTGTTTAAACAGATGATCGACTTTCAAATCGCTAGTATGCCCGCTGAGGTTTACCAGCAACACTACCTTAATAAAACAACACAGGGAGACCTTTAATGCCATTAGCTATTTCCGCTGGCGTGACGATCCCCGACTGGCAATTACAATTAACCGCAATTCGTTCTCAAGGTGCTGGTGGACAGAATGTGAATAAGGTGAATTCCGCAATCCATTTACGTTTTGATATTAAAAGTTCTACGTTGCCGGACTTTTATAAACAACGCTTATTAGCCTTGTCTGATCACCGTGTAACAGAAGAGGGAGTGATTGTCCTAAAATCGCAAGAGCACCGCACGCAAGAGAAAAATCGTGAAGAAGCATTGAGTCGTTTAAAAGCCTTGATCCTAGATGCCGTCAAAATTAAAAAATCACGAAAGGCGACTAAACCTTCACGTAACGCCAAAAAACGTCGTGTAGATGACAAAAAACGTGTTGGCACTAATAAAGCCTTACGCGGTAAAGTACTGTAAATCATCAAGTAGTTTTTGACAAACTAAAGGCTCTCATCTATTTTAAGTTTTAAGAGTGATGTGATGCCTTGCGCTAATTTTGGTCAGTGAAATCATCTTAGGTGTCATAAAAATGCCATCGAATCTTGTTATACCAATACTATAAAATAAGTGGTTGGTATTAGTTTTAAAAGTTGTGATTATTAAGGAAGGGACGGTTATGTCATTAATGGGTTTTTATGCAATTCGTAACGAAGATACGGAAGAAGAGTATACGTTAGATGCAGATGACTTTATTTGGGAAGATGCAAACCAATCGGGTGAGCAATATCGTTTTATTCATGTTGAGACGGAAGAGTTACCTGAAGTAGTAGCAACCTTTGACGTTGATGCAGAAGAGTTTGTTGTGCAAATGCCAGCGGGTTATGAAGAGTTGGAAGACGGTTTATATATTAATGCCGATGAAGACGATTACGATAGTGATAGCGAGTATGGTTATGATGATTAATCGCTGTTAAATAACTCGTTATTAGATAAAAGAAAGCCAGTGTAAAGGGCGGGGGATAGTACTACTTTTACACTGGCTCTATTGCTAACTGTTTATATGACTGGCCTCAGTTTTGCTGAAACTAAGGTAAGCCATTAGCTAATGCGGAAAAACCTACCAGTTTTTTCTTCTAAAGCGCATAGCTCTGAACTTGATAGATCATAGCGCCAGCCGTGCAGTTTTAGCGTACCTGCTTCAACGCGTTCTTTGATCCAAGGGAAGGTCATTAAGTTAATCAATGATTGTTCAATGCCTTTTTTCTCACAGCAATCATAATGCTCTGCTTTATTGCTTAGTTCTGTATCCGCTAAAATTTCATCGCGCACATCTTCTAACTGCATCATCCATTTTGAGATAAAGCTTTTATCTATCTGTTTTCCTGCACCGTCCATCAATGCTTTGATACCACCACATTGGGTATGACCGAGTACAATAATACTTTCTACTTCTAATCCAGTAACAGCAAACTCTAATGCCGCACTAGTACCGTGGTAGTTATCATCAATTTCACAAGGTGGCACTAGGTTAGCAACATTACGAATAACAAACAGATCACCAGGTTCACAATCTAAAATAAGTGTTGGCTCTACACGTGAATCTGAACAGCTAACAATGGCTATTTTAGGGAACTGTCCCTCTTCAGATAGTTTAGATAACTGTTCTTGGTGCTCTTGGTAATAACCTTCGCGAAAGCGTTGGTAGCCGGCAATTAACTTATCAGTAGCTAACATGGGGGATTCCTTATAATTGACATTAAAGAGATAATAAAGGATAAATGGTATTTATAAAAATTAATATATTTTATTTTTATCATAAATAAAGGTTAATGTTAAATGCGAGCCACACTTCATCAGTTAAAAGTCTTTCGTCAAGTTGCCATCTCAATGAACTATACAAAAGCAGCGGACGAGCTAGGTTTATCTCAACCAGCAGTGAGTATTCAATTAAAGCAACTAGAGACTAATTTAGATATCTTTTTATTTGAGAAAATTGGTAAGACACTATTTTTAACACCTGCAGGAAAAGAGCTGAGGGTGTTTTGTGATCAGCTATTTATTAACTTTGATAATATCGATATGACCTTAAGTGGTTTAAAAGGGGAATTAGCGGGGGATCTTTATTTATCAGCTGTAACCAGTGCTAAGTACTTTACTCCGCATTTGTTGGGAGCATTCCATAAGCGTTACCCTAAAGTTAACTTTCACCTTGATATTGTTAACCGAGAGCAGATTATTCAACGCCTTTATGATAATAAAGATGACCTAGTGATCATGGGCTTAGTACCTGAAACCATGGCATTAGCAAAGCACTCCTTTGTTGATAACCCGATTATTGTGATTGCTAGTCCGCAACACCCTCTAGCTAAAAAGAAAAACATTCCTTTATCTGAATTAGCGGATCATGCCTTTATTCATCGTGAGCAAGGGTCTGGAACACGAAAGGCCTTTGAACAAGAAATTAAAGCGAATCATGTGCAATTAAAAGTGAATATGACCTTAGGTAATAGTGAAACCATTAAACAGGCTGTGATGGCAGACTTAGGGATCTCTGTTGTGTCACGGCATAGTGTGACATTGGAGTTAGCAACAGGTGTATTGAAAGAATTAGATATTGCAGGTTTCCCGCTGCAAAAAAGCTGGTCCTTGGTACACCATGAAACAAAACATTTATCGCCGATTGCTAAAGCCTTTGTAGAGTTTGTGTTATCACCGGAAGAAAATGTGCCTGCGCTGTGTAATCGCTTTTTAGCGCATCATTTTGTGAAAAAAACTTAAGGTTATACTTATACCAATCATAGTAAGTAACTGATCTATTTTACTTGTTAAAACAACTTATTTCTTCGTTGTAAGTTTCGTATAGGGAACAACCATTTACATCAACTTACGCCTCAAACTAAGCCATTTTTCCGGCGCAAAATTTAGATCAGTTATTTAATACAATTGGTATTACCGTACTGACCTATTCTGTTTACGACACATCCTTTGACCTTGGGGCGCTGGCTTTAGCCTGCAGTGTCTTTG
>NZ_QOCB01000055.1 GCF_003318165.1 Psychromonas sp. B3M02 | reverse complement strand
ACTTACTATGATTAGTATAAAGCATACATCGCGAAGTTTGATGCCGCTTTTGGTGTTTCAAATATGGTCAACACAACATCAGATGTACCAGTGATATTGTCCGTTATTACGTTAGAATAATTTAGTTTCAAAAAAGCGAGTGTTAAATTAATACTCGCTTTTCCACAACTATTTCCAATGACTTAAAGATTAATATCACTTAATTTTCACACCTAAAGCCAGCGATACTAAAGTACCAACCACTATGGTGATCACCATAGATAACAAGGAACCAATTAAGACATACTCAGTCATGCTACGGTCACCGGATTTACTTAACTCACCAAATCTGAATATTGATTTAGCTGCTAACACAAATCCCACAGCCGCGTAACTGCCTACTAGGGTAAAGGTAAGTATTAATACTCGCTCTAAATAACCGATCAATTCACCACCAGCCACTAACCCATTGGCACTCGTATTATCATTGCAATTGGTAATGGGGTACTTTCTTAACACTGTACCAATCACAACTGAGGTTGGTTTAAGAATTAACAAATAAGCAAAAATCACCATTAAGCCATCAAACAACTTATTATGTTTTAACACACCTTCAATAGTGACACCTTTTACCATATAAAAAGCGATCATCGCCAACAGCAAAAAATACACAGTTTGTTGCATAACAAAGTGAAAGAACTTGCCCTGCTTCTCGGTACTTACTTTCCATAAATCCACAATGAAATGACTAGCCGTGACAATAGCAAGCAAGTAAGCCGTTGTTTTTACATCAAAGGCTAACAACCAAGCTGGCAACAGTATTGCCAAACCATGTAGTAAACAATTGAAATACAATTCAGGTGAACGGATCCCCTTTTCTTTTTTAGCTTCTAGCCACGCTTTTGGTTGCAGGTAAAATTCACAAATGATGTGTATCATTAACAAGGGGATCAAAATATTTAAAAAATCAATCATAGTTAAGCTCCATCACTTGTTGATTAAACTTCAAGTTAAGCGCTTTAATAAGCGACCAACCTGAGGCTTTTAATGATTTACTTGCCGTCGCTGTGGCGATATCCAGTTGCTCCGCTAATTCACTAATGCTTAACTCTTGTTGATTTTGAAACATGGGCAACATCACTTCACATTGTCGCGCAGTTAACTCTGTAAGTTGCTTATCAAGATATTTAAACAATAAATCAAACTGTTCAGTCAGTGTTGGTTTGTCACTATTAAAAAGTAAGCGCTGGTTTTTTATCCCTTTTAATCCTCTACCAGACAGCACAAAGGCTTCACCCATGGATTCAGAAATGGAAGATCTCAGATCAGCGTTTGCTGCAATAGCAAAACTAATACGACAATCAAAGGCTTTACCAAGTGCTTTAATCGCTAGCCGATAAATAATGGTATACCTGAGTGCTTCTTCTATATCATGAATAACAGACTGAAATTCATCACCACGCTCAATGCTGTGAGCATTAGCGCGATTCGCTGTTATTATCCACTTTTGAACATCTTTAATACACAGAATTAATTGTTCATACTGTTTAGCATTCAACTT
Source organism: Psychromonas sp. B3M02 (assembly GCF_003318165.1). GTDB lineage: Bacteria > Pseudomonadota > Gammaproteobacteria > Enterobacterales > Psychromonadaceae > Psychromonas. Next base: position 16,260 of record NZ_QOCB01000055.1, on the reverse strand, counting down.
AGTTGAACTCACAATATCACCGCTGATCACCGCAATCGGTTTGAAAATAGGCTCCACACTAATACTCCTTTTGACATCCAGTCTCTAATTTAGCCGTTTTCATCTAAAAACACAAATTTAGCCATTTACGGCTAAAATTAGAAAGATTGCTATTTTTGGCTAAAGTGTAGTACCAAAACCTATTACTCATACTATCCATTCTGCGGGTAAACATCATGACCAGCTAATAACATAATTACAGCGTTCATTACTCGGTGAAGATAGTTAGGGAAATTATGAAGGAGTTTATTTATTGAAGGGAGGATTAGCTGTGTTGTAAATAATCATCTTTCACTTCCATCTCATACACTGTTTTTGATGAAGCGATACAATCCCTCATATTCTTTCTGCCTAAAACAAACTGTTCATTGCTAAATGTATGCTGCTCAGCCCAAACTTCACGACTCGGCCATTGTGCATAACCAACAAGCACAAATTAATAAATGCCCTTGGTTGGTGCTAACCAAAAACGGCTAAAATCCTCAGACAAACCAGGTTTAATTGTAAATTCGTATACAGCAATGAAGATAGAGTTTCCTTTGGTGTTTAATAACCACAATAAAGTCAAAACAGAGAATTAAATTAAACTTCTCTGTTTATGTTACTGCTGCGCATTTAAAATTGTATTTACTTTGCAAAACATTGATTTAGATACTCATAAATGAGTAATTTTGTACTAGAATAATAGAGGTGGGATTTATTCACATAAGGATGTGTAGCTCACTTAGATAACGGGCTGCTATATGGCACAGAAAGTGACTTTATATTACTCTAATTTTAGGCTTATCTTATATGTATTTCAAAAACTTAAATATAAGTTCTCCTCAAATATACTTAAGCAGGATGCTGGCGGTATTTGTACTTGTTGTTATGTCATCTCACCTACTTGCACTAAGCAACACAACTGAATCATCTTCAGAAAAGACGATAACTACCGATCAAACCATCAACATTCAATTGGATGGCATTAAGTCACTTATAAAACAAAAAGATTATGCGGCAGCGCAGTTAATGGTTAATCTCTTATTCGATGAAGTTAATGAGCAGAACAATTCAATTAAGCAGATTGAGCTCTATACCCTTTCTGGAAAGCTTTACTATAAACAAAAACAATTTTACAAAGCGATTAATCAATTTGAAAAAGGGATTACATTAATTACAGCAAAAGACGATCAATCTAAGAAAACATTAGCCGGCTTGTATCATGAAATTGCACAGAGTTATAAACACTTACAGAATATTCCAAACTCTATTGAAAATTATGAAAAAGGTTTAAAAATACAAAAAGAAAGAAAAGATAATTTTTTTATCGCAATGGCTTTAAAAAACATTGCAATGGCTCAGAACAAACAGCAAAACTATATGAAAGCGCTGGAATTGGCTCAAAAAAGTTTAGCCATTCTAGAATCAGGTAAATGGCCTTTACGCCATGCACAAGTACTACTCATTACGGGAATTATTTACCGAAATATAGGCCACTATGAGAAATCATTGGATTATATTCAACAAGCGAAAGCTATTTATGAACAAGAAGATGATATACAACATTTAGCCGAAGTTGATAATCAAATAGGTTTGATCTACACCAGTTTAGATCAGTTAAACAATGCGAAGTCTTTTTATCAACAAACCCTAGATTTACCTATTGAAAGCGTTAAACCTGAAACCCGTGCAGCTGCATTTCGTGAATTAGGCGTCATTAGTTACCACCAAGGTAAACTAACAGAATCTAAAAAAATGTTACGCTCTGCTCAGGATATTTACGAATCTATGACTAAACTATCAAAAACCACGCGTATCGAATTGTTATTAGGACGTAATTATCTACAACAAGGCAAGCTTGTTACTGCAAGGAGTTATTTTAAGCAGTCATATGCTTTAGCCAGTGAATTTAAGCAAATTGAATTACAAATTGAATCACTTAATTACTTAGGTGAAGTTTTGATCAAAGACGACATTGATCAGGCTATCTCTTTATTTGAAAAAGCATTAACCCTCTCCTCCGAGAAAGTAGATGCTAAAGATCAAAAAATGAAAACTTATCAATGGTTAAAAGAGATTGAAAAACAAAGAGGTAACCTAGAAAAATCGCTTGAATACTCAGAAAAAAGATACCAATTATCATTAGCTATTCAACAGGAGCGCGAAAACTTAGACTTTACTAAAAACCAAGTTATTTTAGCCTCTTTTAAATTAGAGATGGAGCTTGAAGGGTTACGCGAGAATGCGGAGTTGAATACCTTAAAGTTAACCAAGCAACAAAATGAACTCGCTATCATGAAGCAGTTGCAACAAATATCTGAATTAGAAATTAAGAAAAATCGTTTTGCTAATTGGTTGCTGATCACCCTACTGCTGGTATTTTCTTTGCTTGCTTTGTATATGCTATATCAATATAAAAATACCCGTGCAAAAAATAAAGAGCTTGATTATTTAGCCTCAAGAGACCCCTTAACCAACTGTTTTAATCGACGAGTATTATACCTACGCTTTAACAAAAGCCTTGAACAGCAGGAAACACTGCAGCACTACTCAGTGATATTAGCTGATATAGATTCGTTTAAAGCGATAAATGATACATACGGCCACACCACTGGCGATCAAGTCATACAAGGCGTAGCTAACATTTTACAAAACAATACTAGTGAGCATGATACGGTAGCGAGATTTGGCGGTGAAGAGTTTTGCATTTTACTGCCTAATGCTAAACAAGAGGACGCTGAAAAAGTAGCTGAAAAGATGCGTCTTGAAATAGAAAATAGCCGCTACGAGTCAGTTAAAGTGACCTGTAGTTTTGGTATTGCCTCCTTGAATCATCAAGTGGAATCTAACTTAACCTTAATTGAGCGTGCGGATATGGCGTTATATCAATCGAAATACCAAGGTAGAAATCAAGTATCAGTATGGCAGCGTCAAGACATAGATTCAAAGGAGTCATAGACACATTTGAAACACTATAAGTTAAAAGAATTAAGGTATTTAGTATTAGGTTCAACTACTTTACTAGCGGGTTGCAAATCCGCAGTTTTTAACTAGTCATGTATCGTCTGTGCGATATAAAGTAAATCTGCTTTGATTTCGATAAAGGCGTCAACGACATCAGGATCAAAGTGGCTGCCTGAAGCTTGTTTAATATAATTAAAGGTATCGTCAAACCCTACTGCCTTTTTATATATACGTTTGTTTATCAACGCATCAAATACATCTGCCACTGCCATCACTCTTGCTGACAGCGGTATAGTATCGCCTTTCAACCCAACTGGATAACCACTTCCATCCCACTTTTCATGATGATAATTGGCAATTTCTATAGCAATGTTAAGGTAAGGATTCGGCCCTAACTTTTTAATTGTTTGTCTTAAGATATCCGCCCCTAATGTGGCATGTGTTCTCATGATCACCAGTTCATCGGCAGATAATTTACCAGGTTTGAGTAAGATATGGTCGGGAATACCTACTTTACCTATATCGTGCAATGGTGAAGCAGCAGAGATAAATTTAATGTAATCATCATTAATTTGATGTTTGTATTTAGGTTTTGTTTGTAGCTGTTTAATCAGCGCTTGCACATATAACCGAGTCCTAGTTATATGCCCACCTGTTTCAGAATCTCTTAATTCCGCTACCGTCGCCATACAATCAATAATTGATAGATTAGCGTTAGCAATGGCATCTTGAACAGAGGCTAACTGTCGTTCTGCGCAATAATGTTTTAATGTCATGATTCCAATGAAAACTGTGATTAAACTGATAATAGCGATAAATGGGGAAAAGTACACTTGTGTAGTATAAAGAAAAATAGCTGGTAAAAAGGACAATACAAATAGTAAACAAACGGCCGATATATTTAAGACATTAACGCTTTTACATATCATTAATAAAGACAGCATTGCCCCAACTAGCAGGATAATGATCGATTCAGCAGCTTCAAACCACACCGGTATTGTTAACACATCGCCACTGATTACATTGTCAATTATCGTTGCATGTAACTCTATGTTAGGGAAAACAGGATCCAAGTAAGTATTAGAAATATCATTCAATGCTGACGCTGTAGCTCCAACTAGCACTACTTTCCCGGTAAAATAATCGGGTGAAATAGCACCACTCAATAATTTTAGTATTGGAATCGTCTGATAATGGCGCCCTTTTCCCCTAAAATTGATAAGCGCATCACCAGATTGATCAACTGGAATATGATTGTTCTGTAGATCAATAACTGGCCCTAACAGGTCATTAGTAATAGAAAAATCACTGCCAAACATAACCGTTAAGCCAGCCAAAGATAGACTTGGCATTAGTTTTTTCTGGTATTGTTTAACAATAGGTATCCGCCTAACTAGACCATCTTTATCTATACTTGGATTAATAAACCCGGTTGCTGCACTATGTTGATAAAACTGTTGTAAAGGGCAAATAATGCCTTGGTACTGCTCGGAATTAAGGTTAGGTAAACGACTAGTTTGTTTCTCTGTAACGATTTGTTTATTACTGACTTGTTTGATATCACTATTAACGCACTGTCCTTGCTGTTTCACTGTATGTTGAGAAAGTAATGAAGGCATGATAACAGGAGCACCATCAATGACCTGTGAAAAGTAAGCATCATAATCCTTTAAACCTGGTGGGATAGATGATAAATCTAAATCGATAGCAAATCGTGAAGCAAAGAGTTGTTGAATATTTATGAGGGAAGAACCATCTTTCTCTGCTAATAATATATCCATCAAAATAGAGGATGGTCTGCCTTCAATAATAAGACGTAACGCTTCAGCAATTTGAAAACGAGGCCATGGCCACTGCCCAATGGTTTCTATACTTTGGTCATCAATATCAATAATGATGATGCTATCGTTAGGCTCAGATTGTGGATAATGACTATTATAAAAATCGTATACTTTCCAGTCTAATACTCTCTCATTAATCGGCGTTGATATTGTGTAATAAGCAAACAAAGCAGTAATAATAAAACCGACTAATGACGGTAAGTACTTTGTTGGTTGAGTAAACATAGCAGTTAAGATGCTTCTCATAGAAATGAGTTACCAAATTTCAACTTCGACCCGTCTATTTTGTGGTTCAACCTCTTTATCAGACTTAATCAGTGGGTCATTTTCTCCATATGAATCGATTCTATATTCAGCCCCTGTAATATTCTCAGACTGTAATAATTTAGCGACAGAATTTGCTCTATCATTAGAAAGCTTCAAGTTGTATTCACTGCTTCCCGCTGCATCAGAATGACCAATGATATTGATAATAGGTGATTTTCTGGCCTTAGCGGCTTCAATAATGCTGGGTATTAAAATTTGCGATTCATTAAGTAATACTGCCCCATTACTTTCAAAATAGAGTAGAAAGTTATCGGGTTTTTCAGGTTGAATAGCAAACAAATCAGCGTGCTCAGACTTTATACTTTCCAAGTCGACTTGTTCTGGCTGTGTCGGTAAATCATCATTAGAAGTAACCATTACAGCATAACCTTGCTGATCAACCTGTTGCGAGCCTGATTCATTTAGGACAATTATTTTACTATTTTCTTTGTCATCAGGCAGTAACGTCACCGTTGTGATTGTTGACTGGGTTGCGCTTAATATCGCTACCACAGTAAAGGTAATTAAAATGAAGATTTCCATATTTTACTCCACCTCCACTAGGAATTTTGTACCACGCACACCAATCGTGGCTTCTGGTGTTTGTACTTTAATTGAATCTGGAGATAGTTCACCAAGTTTGCCCGATGAATAGATAGCGCAGCCTTTCTCAATCATCACATCAAAGGAATACTGTTTTTGTTTAGGAGAGAATAAGTAACGATTAATAATAACTTGGGAGCTTGGGCCGATAGATAATTGCGTACCATCGATAAACACGAGACCAATATTACTATGGTCCTGTGTTGCGATCAGATAACCCTCGTAAAGTTTATCATTTACTTGAGCGACAAATGTGCTTGAGCCAACTTGGATTGATACCTTGCCTTGCAGCGTTTTTATAGTACCAATGAACGCTGGATCTGCATGCGCAGAAAAGCAAGATAGAGAAAGCGCCAATATGACGTAAGAAAATACTCTGGTTCCCATACAAATCCCTTTAGCATGATGAATTGAATACATTTCAGTTATGAAAGCATAAATCTATAATAGACACACAAAATAATAATACAATAGCATTTAAATATAAGTATGTAGAAAGTGATCTGTTTTACTAAATGATGGAGTTTAAATTAAGGGTATGAATTATTAATCAGCAACTTTCCTTTAGAATTTAACAGGTTATTTCCTCAAAATAGCAACAAAACAAGTTGTTTTATTAGTTAATAAAGAAGGCTAAACAAGCTCGTGAATAGCCTTATCGTTTACATTACTTCTATTTTTACAAATAACGTGTTTCTAAATGCTTTTTAAAGTGTGCAACATTTAAGGTTTCGCCCGTAGCACGTTTGATCAATTCATCGGTAGTATGCAGTGAAGCCTGTGACCAAATATTATCACTTAACCATTTAAAAATTGGGCTTAGGTCACCGCTTTTAATTGCACCGTCAATATCAACCGTTTGCTGCATGGTTGCTTTATATTGTGCGGCATACATGGCACCTAATGTGTAAGATGGGAAGTAACCAAAAGCACCATCAGTCCAATGAATATCTTGCATACAGCCATTTTGATAATTACCTTGCGTAGACAGTCCCAGTGACGCTTTCATTTTTTCGTCCCATAACGCAGGCACATCGCTGTGTTCAATAACTCCATTGATTAGATCACGCTCTATTTCATAACGCATAACCACATGAGCAGGATAAGTTAACTCATCAGCATCAACACGAATAAAACCTTTTTCAACTTGAGTATAAATTTTATAAAGATTGTCCTCTGCAAATACTGGATCTTGATGAGCATTAAAAGCATCAGCAGAGAGTTGCGACAAATGAGAAATAAACGGTTTACTGCGACCAATTTGCATCTCAAAAAACAGCGATTGGGACTCATGCACACCCATTGAGCGCGCTTCACCAACAGGCAAACCAGCAAAGGCTTTTGGTAAACCTTGCTCGTAACGTGCATGCCCTGTTTCGTGAACAATCCCCATTAGTGCTTGTACAAAATCTTTCTCATCATAACGAGTGGTAATTCGCACATCCGATGGTACACCACCACAAAATGGGTGAACACTTTGGTCCAGTCGACCATGATCAAAATCAAACTTCAGTAGTTTCATGGTTTCAACACCTAAGGCTTTTTGACTTGCTGTCGAAAAAGAACCCGAAGGCATAATGACCGATTGTGACTGTTGTTTATCTAAGGCTTTTTCGATTAATTCTGGTAACCAGATTTTTACATCTGAAAATAAAGTGTCTAATGAAGCCGTTGTTGTGCCTGGTTCATATTTGTCAAGCATCGCATCATAAGGCGTTAAACCCAGTGCTTCACTACGAATTTTGGCTTCTTCACGGGAGAGTTTAACCACCTCTTTCCAGTTCTTTTCAAAACCTACCCAGTCATTCGCTGGACGTTGTGAGCGCCATGCATGTTCACATTTAGATCCGGCAATAGACTGAGCTTGTACTAGGTCTTCAGGTACTATGGTTGCCTGTTGCCATTGTCGTTTCATTTCACGTAAGCTAGATTGCTGTTCGCTACTTAAAGATTCCTGTTGAGCTTTATCAAACCACTCACCAAGTTGTGGTTGTGTTGATAGACGGTGTACATGTACCGATAATTCAGCCATTGCTTGTGAACGAGCATCATTACCACCAGCAGGCATATTCGCAGCTGCATCCCAGCCCAACATGGATTGAGCATGATTAAAGTGGTTAATGGTTTGGTAATGCGCAGTAAGTTGGTCGTAGTTTGACATAATCTATTCGCTTCCTATTTTATTTCGGCTTTATCGACAACATATTATTACAGTATTGAATATTGGAACAGTGGTGAATGCGTTTGCGAATAATTGAACAGGTTTGATTCGAAAAAATACCGTAACTACCAAGCTTCAAAAATAAATTTATCAGGCTATTTACAATAGTCTTTAAAACAATCAGTGTTGCCATAGCTTTAACTTCATGTAGTACTATAAATAACATGAAAGGTGTTAAAGCAATGAAAAGTGCCTTCAATGCCAATGAGGAAAAAATTAAGCTATTTGAGAAAGGAGAGCATCAAGCGACTCATATTGAAGAAAAATAATCGGAGATTCAATCACAATAATAACCACCGAAGGTGCAAAATTGGAAGACCACTTATTATAGGAAATCGTACATTTACCTTCAGCGCCCCTGGTAATATAGAAAAACGTTTTACATATATAACGAAAACTACTCCCTCCCCAACAACTTGGGTGCAAAACAACCATTATTGTATATTGATAATCAAATAAACATAAAATATCATCAGTGTTATTGAAATTATTAAAATTATGAAAATTTGTTTGTTGAGGGGCCCACATGAAAAAGATGAAAACACTATTATTTGCGTTATGCGTAGCGCCATTAATTATTATTGATAGCGCGCACTCTGACACAATGAAAATGGAGCAATGTAGCCGTCTTGAAATAAACCAAATATATCAGCATGACCAATCGAAAAACCCGCAAACGACTTCACAATTATATGGTAAACAGATTACAACGTTAAATAATATTGCAGAAAAAGAAGGGTTACATACATTAAGTATAATACCAGTAAACCCTGAACACGCTACAGATGATGAGATTATCGATAAATCAGAGCTCGCTATTTTAATGACCTTCACTGGAAGTAATGACAATCAGATTCTTGATAAGATCAATGCAGATTTAAAACCATTAAACTTTACATACTCTTCATTAATATTGAAAAAAGTGAGTTGTAACGTCTAGTCATCAGTATTTCCCAGGAATCTGCAAACATTTGAGCAATAAAAAACGAAGCATGCCGCTTCGTTTTTTTATTTGCTAGTTTATTAGAAATGCCATTTGACTAATAAGTTAGGGTTATTCTCTGTTTCCCCATCGACACCAAATTTATTTTTCCAATAAACATATTCAATACCAACATCTAAACGCCCTGTTTTTAAATCTAACATAGGAGCAATATTGTATTTGATTTGTGGAGTGAAATTAAAGCCAGCTTCAGTATCACCAAATGCAGTATCAGCAGAATCAACAATATCCAGGAAACCATCAAAACGGAAATTACCTTTATCAAACTGCCAAGTCACAGTTAATTGATTGTTATCCCCTCTATCAATACCTAGATCATCCTGAAAGCGACGATAATAAGTGATATTAAAATAGTTAGCACCAGGTACTGCAAGACTAACCCCTAAACCCATTAAATAGTTATTAAAATTAGAATCCCCAGAACTAAACTCTACTTGTGTGGCTAAAAATACACTCTTTAGCAAGCTATCATCTTTATATAAAGTAGGATTAATGCTGAATTCACCGTAGGTGTCATCCGGATTGCTTAGCCTATCGACAAACAAGAAGGTTCCCCCCCAATTATGCCCAGAGGCATGCTCAAAGGTAAACACCTTACGTGTATCTTCAGTACTTGAAAATGGATCGACATATTCACTTCCTACCAAACCACTTAAACTAAAATCTGACCATAGTTGTTCCGCTGAGGCATTTGTAATATGGCATGCTAACACCGGCAGAATGGCTAATTTTCCGATTGTTGTAAGTTTCATATATTCCCTTATTAATAGTTAAAATATCATAGGTTGTTCTACCCGCAATTGGGTTAAGTTACTTTTAGACTTCAAAGTATTGAACAACAGGTCAAGTTAACTAGATATCGCAAGTTTTGATCCAATTTTTATCTCATTAATAAAATTAATTTAAGTATTTGAATATACAATAATTAAATTCAGAAAATGGACTTGAAGCTAAAATTTAAGGGGACAGAGTGGTTTACAAGCATGGTGCACAAGCCCTATTTCAGTGCAGATTGTGTACAATATTAAAGGTATATAGGTGCATAAAAAGTATCAAGACGAATGACTAATTTGTTATTAGTCCGCAATATCAGAGAGCATGTTAAAAAGTAAAACGAGTTATTTTAATTTTTCTAATCATTCGTTTTCTAAGCATAGGGCAGCATTATCGATATCCACTCTCTTGCTGCTGTACCCATCCAACAAAGGTTTTAGCGGCTAGGTTATTCTCTTGGTCTGCAATGTGTAAAAAATAGGCCTTTTCTTGGAACTCCATATAATCAGTAACACTCACTAATTCACCTTTAGCAATTAACTCTGACACATGCCAGTCCCACACTAAAGCAATGCCAGTATCATTAATCGCGGCTTGGATAACGGCAACTTGATCGTCAACCATTAACGCATTGTTAGGTATACGATAAGTTAGCCCAGCTTTATTTGCCCAGGACTGCCACCCCTCCCAGAATGACATCTCTTTTTTAAGCATGATCAGAGGTTGATCGAAGATGCTTTGCAAGTCGATATATCCGCCATGGCTTTCTAAAAACTTCGGACTGCATACCAATTGAATCCGCTCTGCAAATATTTGCTGACAATTTTCATTAGCTGTTGCAATCGTAGCGTAATAGAAAGTCACATCATAATGTTCGCTAGCATCGATATGACGTTCATTACTGATAGTGATATTCAACATAATCTCAGGATGAGCTTGCCTAAACTGTTCTATTTTTGGCAATAACCAAAAGTGCATAAAACATGGACCCACTTCTAAGTTAAGTGTCACTGCAGTACTGGAGTTATCTAATATTTTGGTCTCTTCAGAAAGTATGTCTAACGCTTCTTTTACTCTTTGCAAATATTGGTAACCCTGAGCGGTTAATTGCACACCTTGTTTAGAACGTGTAAATAACTGGATATTTAAAAAATTTTCAAGATTTTTTACCTGTTTACTTACCGCTGTAGTGGTTACACAGAGTTCATCAGCAGCTTTAGTTAAGCTTCCCAAACGCGCTGCTGACTCAAACACTAATAGGTATCCTGTTGGTGGAATTAACCTAGACTTTATAGACACTTTAATAACCTTCCTTAACTTTAAGTTAAAGGTATATTAACTAAATAACGATTTACTAACAAATCTATCTGTCTAGTATCTTCTCAACCTTACAGAAAGAAGATTGAAATCAATGATTAAAGTGAAAGAAATCCGTCACGATTGGATAACGTTACCCGATGGTACCCGTTTAGCTTTTCGTGCTTGGCTTCCAGACAATGCCGTATTACAGCCTGTTCCAGCCATTTTAGAATTTTTGCCCTACCGTAAGAGTGATGGCACTGTCGTCCGTGATGAATTAACTATGGCGCAAACTGCTGCACAAGGTTATGCCTGTATTCGAGTTGATTTACGTGGCTGTGGTGAGTCTGATGGTTTCTTTGACGATGAATACTCAGCACAAGAGTTACAAGATGGCTGTGATGTTATTGCTTGGATAGCAGCTCAGGATTGGTGTGATGGTAACTTAGGTATGGTTGGTATTTCCTGGGGTGGATTCAACTCTTTGCAAATTGCAGCGCTTAAACCACCTGCTTTAAAGGCCATTATCACGCAATGCTCTACCGATGATCGTTACAATCGAGATATTCACTTTGAAGGTGGTTGTTTATTAAATGACAACATGGGCTGGGCTGCTTTTTTCTGGGCTTACGCACAAGCACGCTCTCCCGACCCATTATTGATAGATCAAGATTGGAAAGCCGTATGGTTGGATAGATTAGAGAATATGCCACAATTGGCAACGCCTTGGTTATCACATCAAACGCGTGATGAGTACTGGCAACATGGCTCAGTTTGTGAAGATTACTCTGCCATTGAAATCCCTGTGTATGCTATAGGAGGCTGGGCAGATGGTTACCGCGACACTGTATTTAATCTGTTAACTCATTTAAGCGGCCCTAAAAAAGGTCTCATTGGACCATGGGCGCATAAGTACCCTAATATTGCTTTTCCTAACCCGAAAATTGATTATGTTAAAGAATCTGTACGTTGGTGGGATCGTTGGTTAAAACAGATCGATAACAAAATTGATCAAGAACCCGCATTACAATATTACTTACAAGACAGTGTCGCTCCACAAACAGATTATGACTTCCGTGCTGGTACTTGGGTCAGTGAGTCAAACTGGCCATCACCTAATACTCATTTACAAACATGGCATTTATCTCCACAAGGGTTAAGCACAGAACAACAACTGACTGACCATTCAGTGTCAATCTATTCTCCTCAAACCACTGGCTTAGACGGCGGCAGTTTCTGTGTGGGTATTCGAATTGATATGGAACAACCCGGTGATCAGCGAGCTGATGATGCAGGCTCTTTAGTTTTCGACTCCGAGACGCTCAGCGAAGAGATGCCAATTGCAGGTCAAATAGCGGCGCAATTTGCATTGAGCAGTGATAAACCCCAAGCTAATTTGGTGGTACGTGTTTCTGATGTGCATCCAAATGGCGAAGTGACGCGAATTACTTATGGTGTATTGAATTTAACACATCGAGATAGTCATGAAACACCGGAAGCGCTAATCCCTGGACATGAATATGATGTGAACATGACACTTAATGCAATGGCTTATGTAGTCCCTAAAGGCCATAAGTTACGCGTAGCTGTATCTACTGCTTACTGGCCACTCATCTGGCCAAACCCAGAACAAGCGACATTAAGTTTTAATACTCAAAAATGTTCAATCACTGTGCCACTTAATCAACACCCTACTGTCAGTGAAAACATACCTGCTTATGACAAACCGGTTACTTTTGATGGCAAAGAACTAGCGGCTTCAGAGAGTAAACGCGTTGTTCATAAAGATTACAAAACCGGCATTACTACACTGGAAACGCGTGAAGACTTTGGCTGTCAATTTTATGAATCTGCACAAAGTGATATTCAGTTCATTATGGACCAGCAGCAATCCGTCCATCGCAGTGACCCATTAAGCGCAAAAAATGAAATCAAGGTGCAAGTTGATATGGGCAGAGAGGGTTGGAGAACCACTATCAAAGGTCACTATGTAATGACCTGCGATAAAGAAAACTTTTACCTGCAAGTGCAATGGCAAGCTTATCAAGATCAAACACTGATCTTCAGTAAATATTTTAACGACACAATAAAACGAAATTTTATATAACTAACTCAAGGATGAAATATGATTAAAACAATAAGACCCTTGGTGTTTTTACCTACCTTTTTGATATTAGCCGCCGCATTAATATTAAGCTTGGTAGATCTAGACACCTTCATTAAGGTAACGGGTGACCTTAACAGTAGTATTTTAAAGAACTTTTCATGGTTATTTAGCTTAGGAAGTTTCTACTTACTAGGTTTAGTTGTAGTGACCTACTTTTCTAAACTAGGTAATGTACGAATCGGTGGTGAAGGCAGTCAACCAATGATCAAAAAACCACAATGGTTTATGATCGTACTTTGTACTACCTTTGCCGTGGGTGTTCTATTCTGGACAACCGCAGAACCTATCTATCACTTGCATGCTCCACCAGCTAGCTTTGGTATAGAAGCTGCAAGCCCTAACGCTACTTTATTTGCTTTCTCTGCTATGTTTTTACATTGGGGACCAACGCCTTACGCAATTTATTGTGTACCAGGGTTAATTTTTGCTTTGGCTTTCCATAATTTGAAAATGCCTTTTTCAATTTCAAGTTCATTACGCCCTGCATTTGGACGTCTAATTACCCCTGTTGTGGCAAATATTATCGACTCATTAGCTTTGTATTCTCTAGTGGTTGGCATGGCTTCTTCATTGGGTACGGGTGTATTAACGCTATTAGGCGGTATCAGTCAGTACATTGATATTGAACGTAATGCATTAACCTTAGGGATCATTACAGCAATTATTGTTGGTACTTTTATTTTGTCTGCTATTAGTGGATTAATTAAAGGTATTGCACGTTTATCTAAAATTAACTTTTGGATGCTGATTGCCCTCTTTGTGTTTATCTTTTTCTGTGGGCCAACCCTGTATATTTTATCAATTGGCGTTGAAGGCTTAGGTGCCTTTTTACAAAGCTTCTTTCGTTTAAGTTTGTTTACAGGACAAGCTGCGAATGACCCTTGGCCACAATGGTGGAGTGTATTCTATTGGGCAGTTTGGTTTGCTTGGGCACCAATTACAGCGATGTTCTTAGGTAAAATATCGCGTGGTTATACGGTTAAAGAATTCATTCAAGTCAATGTTATTTACCCAAGTTTATTTGTATTCCTATGGATATCAGTATTCTCAGGTACCGCTATTTTCATGGACACACAAAGTGCCGGTGAACTTTATAATGTATTAAATAATGAAGGCATTGAACAACTGCTTTATTACATTATGAATGATTTGCCATTTAGTGCGATTACCTCGTTCTTCTTGGTACTGATTGCTTTTATCTCTTATGTGACGGCAGCAGATTCAAGTACTGATGCCATTGGTGATTTATGTACTAAAGACTTTACTTCAGAATCTGATGCTAAGACGTCATTACCTATTAAAATACTTTGGGGTACGTTAATAGGGTTAGTCTCTTGGATCATGATCAGCACAGTAGGGATTGATGGTGTTAAAAAACTGTCATACTTAGGTGGATTACCAGCCACTTTAATTATCTTAGCTTGTAGCGCGACGTTAATTCTGTGGATTAAAAAACCAGAGTTAGTTGCCGTGAAAAGTAAAAAATAATAACAATAAAAAAATAATAGATTAGCTAAAAGCTAACATAGTCAATGTGTTATTTAGGCTAACAGAAGTTACTTTCTGTTAGCCTTTTTTATTACTGATTTCTTTGTAAAAATAGTGATTAAAATAGTCAAATAATATTATGAATTTGAAAATTTACTGCTAGACTGCGCACACCTAAATAGGAGAAAAAAGATGGGTAAAAAACAAAAAATGAACAAAATGATGAAATCATCGCCAGGTGTAAACCTTCAAACACAAAAAGCCACAGAGATAGGTCGTGGTACGATTAACCATTCAGCAATGGCGGCTTTAGTCACCAGTAAAGTATTTACTATGCGAGTTGAAAAAGCTAAAAAAGGTAAAGGTTCATTCAGTCGTAAAGCAAAGCATATGGGAAAAGAGAGTTATCAAATAGCGGCTTAGTGCTTAGTACTGACTAAGCTATATTTGATAACCCTCTTTACCAAGATCAACACATTTATATAGATAAACAACCAAGTCATTAACTTAATATGGTAGCGACTTGTTTAATCTCTACCGCGTATTTATCACTAAGTGTCACCACTAATGCAAGTTTAATAACAAGTTAATTATTAATAACTTAAATTAACCCTGCATTTCATTATCTACACAAACCTTATTCGAGTCACTTTCGAATCATTAAATCAGCTTTGATATTCACACTTTGTTTAAAGTTCATTGAACAATGAACTTTTCAGTTGCTAAAATGCCTTATTATTTTCCCATCAAGAGATTCAATGGCAAACTTCAATACTCATCTTAATACTGCAGTGAACGTCACTGGTTTAGGCTCCGCTACTTTATTATCTGCAGGACATACTGATTTAAACGGTGCACTTTGGTTATGGTTTTTAGGTTCAATTGGCGGCTTATTGCCAGATATAGATTCAGATAACTCTACTTCCCTCGATACTATTTTTAATTTATTTGCATTTAGCGCCGTCTTGCTAGTCCTCCATTACATAACGACAGAGTTAATTATTGAAATTAGCTTTATTGAGTTAATCATTGTGCCTTTACTGGTCTACGGATTTATGAAATATATCCTTAGACCTATTTTTGAATGGTTCACAGTACACAGAGGCAGTTGTCACTCTATACTATTTTTAGCTTTCTGTGGATTGTTAACCACACAAGTCACTTGGCAATTGAACAGTCAAGCCACTGTACAAGCAGCAACTTTTGCTTGGTTAGCGGGCGGATTTGTTTTATTGGGCGGGTTGATTCATTTAATGTTGGACGAAATATACAGTGTGGATTTAAGTAACGTAAGAATAAAACGATCTTTTGGAACCGCTTTAAAGCTAGCTGATTTTGATAATAAAATAATCACCCTTGCGTCTATTTTAGCAATAGCTGGTTTAGTTTATATCGCACCACCTACCGAGCAAGCTATTATCTCATTAAGTGATTGGTCTCATTTTAGATTACAATCTTTACACTTTAAATTCTAAGCGGTTTATAAATGCCACTGCGTCATATCGTGACGGTTAAACATGCCCATGACTTTTTTATGGGCATTGCTCACCATAGGCTTATACCAATTGTATTA
>NZ_QOCB01000147.1 GCF_003318165.1 Psychromonas sp. B3M02 | reverse complement strand
TAATCAAACCGGCTAACTGCTGGTTTTTTTATGCCTGAAATTTGAGTTTATACAAATTAATACCAATTGTATTAAATAACTGATCTAAATTTTGCGCCGGAAAAATGGCTTAGTTTGAGGCGTAAGTTGATGTAAATGGTTGTTCCCTATGCGAAACTTACAACGAAAAATAAGTTGTTTTAACAAGTAAAATAGATCAGTTACTTACTATGATTGGTATAACTTCAAATCTTTTTATCCCAGCCACGTTCTTGGAAGTGGCGAAATTGGTAGACGCGCTAGAGTTAGATTCAGCTATTCCCAAAGAAGGCGCAAGCTGTAACAGTTCAAGTCTCTCCTTCCGCACCATTCTTAACTAAGTGTTAAGAAATAATAAAACCAGCTAACTGCTGGTTTTTTATGCCTGAAATTTGAGTTTATATATTCCTAACCCCTTTCACACAATTAACTCCATCAGCGAAAGCTTTTCGCCTCCCCTCTATAGATAAACTGAAACAGCACATGCAATACTCTACTCAACAAAATACTATTATGTTAAGTTACTCTTGGTTGAACTATTTAACTGGTTACAACGACTTATATGTTAATGATAAACCCCATAAAAGAGAGATGGATAGATTATGTTTACTAAAGAGATGGTACATACAGCACTACAAACTTGGTGTGATAACGTTGTTAAAGTAGGGAAAGTTCACTCTGAAGGTGGCGATGCACAAGCATTTTCTCTTCAAGTGTTATCTGAAAGTTACGACTACGACAACGGCCATGTATTGTTCAAGCCAACTTTAACATTTGGTCAACAAACATTCCGCCCTACTAAAGAGGGTGCACTTTCTTACTTTGTTGGTAGCAACAGCGAATTTCCAAATGATAATGGCTTTAAACTTAAGCCTTGGGTTAAAGTTTGGTACAGCAAGGAAGACTTTATTCTGCATGGTGATTTAGCGATAGTGCAATGTAATGTGCATTTCATTGGGGAAGATGACAGCCATATTTTTGTAAATAAGAGCTTTGTATTTAAACTATGCGAAGATAATAAAGTACGTATTATCTTGCATCAATCTTCTCTACCTTACCAACCATAAGTATTTGATAGCCCACTTATTTGGCTTTCAAAAAAACCAGCTTTACGCTGGTTTTTTAACTATTTAACTACTTAGCTTGGTAGTTTTTAGCCAATATAAAAAAGCAACAAACACACCAAAGCTCAATGAGATATAACAAAGTGGCGTACCCATTTCACTTCTTGGACAAATATCTCCCTGAGAGAACTCCAGTGCACTACCTACAACCGCAAGTAAGATTACTGGTGTCCAACCTATGATAAATAGCCATTTGGAATATTTTTTGCGATCAAATAAAGCAGCGATTAGCATTAACAAATAACCAATACTAACAATATAACAAGCCGGTATATTAATAACCGATGGACAAGGGACAATACCTGTAACTGTTAAATAAGATACAGAAATCCCCCCATATAATCCTGCACTTAGCGACACTAATAGAATAGCCTTAATAGCTATGGCGATTGGTATATTTAGTCTCTTATTTTCATTCTCAGGTATATTGTTCATCGTTTATAAATTTAACTTTTTGTATTGTCTATGCACGGCATAAATCGAAATAGAAAATATAATTAAATGCACAACGTTCATTGCCGCAGGTAACAACCACACACCAATACTTAAACCAGTAAAGTAAGTAGCAAATATTGCCCCTAAAATAACTGCAGGGCTAAATAAAGCAACCCAACGCGGATATAAGGTTTTACCTAGTGCAATACGCCATATCCAGAGTATAGAAACAACAACCATTGCTAAACGTAACGCATTAACCAAAGGTTCATTATGTGCGCCAAACTCACTTAATAAACTTTGTAATTGCAAAACAAAATTAGAGTCCGTTATGTCGGCTATTTCATGGGCTGTTAGCGCTAAATAAATACGCCCTCCTAACCATGCATTACCGACCATAAAAGCATAACCACCGAGTAGAGTAATGATCCAACCATGTACTTTACTTCCGCCTTTAATAAACATTTGTCCTAAGTGCCAATACCCTAAAATATATAATGGGGCAGCTAAGGTACTAAAAAAGTGTCCTATTGTTAACCTGTCTTTACTTACATTAGCAAAGTAACCATAGCCTTCAGCTTCATAACCGCCAAGAGGAGAAAACTGTAAAGTAAACTCCCCTATTCCCACTAATAAAGCAGCAAAAAATCCGGCGATACCTGTTAATAGCAAGATGTTATATGTTTTTTTATCCACAAAAATGCTCTCTTATTAATAATTTAAAGCGCTAGGTTTTTATTTAATATCACTGTTGATTATTGATAATCAGCAAGGTTAATCGTGGAATCCACTTGAGGTGAATCAATACTCACTGTTTTGCCATTTTGGTAGCTCACTTGTATAGACTTAATGTCAGTTTGATTATCTAAACCAAAAAATAGGTCACTCGTTTGATCAGAGCCTAAGCCTTCACTGCTATAAAACTGGTTTGTATAGGTTTGACCATTTTCCATAGTAAGTGTCACAATTGCCCCTAATGAGCGTGTTTGGTCTTTAAATCGCACTTTTAACCAATGGCGTTTACCACCATTGTTAATAAATGCGCGCAACTTACCGTTTAAATTACCAATAACGGCATCAGGCCAACCGTCCTGATTAAAATCTGAAACAACGGTAGTCACACCAAAGTGCTTATTGAGAATACCAGCCACTTCTTCGACAGGCTTAAATGTATTATCTTGATATTGTTGTAATAGGTTTCCAGGGTAGAGATCCAAATGTTCAACAGCAGGAAAGCGGATATAGTTTTGAGTAATAAGATAATCAGCTAAAGAGTCGTTATTAAAGTCATAAGAGACAAGACCCCAACCAAATCCATATTTTGCGGCATTATTTGCTAATGCAGTATCCTTGAATTTAAAGTCACCTTGATTTTCTAGCAAGATATAGTCTTTATTTAAGGTTTGATCGTCAGTTAAATCACCAACAACTAAAAAATCAGGTAAGGTTTTTCCTACGTTACTGAAGTATAAATCTAACAACCCATCATTGTTATAGTCACTAACAGCAATGCCCATTGGATAACTATAGGTAACCGGTAGTTCAATACTATCAAATGTTAAATCACCGTTATTTTTAAATACACGAACAAACCCTGTATCTTGAGCCACTACTAAATCACTTAACCCATTATTATTTAAATCAACAAAAACAGCTGTGAAGGTATTGTGTTGCTCAAATACACCTGATGACTTAGTAATATCGGTAAAAGTATTATCACCATTATTTAATAGTAAATTGCTAATACCACCATAAACTTGATTAAAAATAGTTTCACCTTCAACATATTCTGGACGAATATAGTTAGAAACATATAAATCAACGGCACCATCATTATTAATATCGCCGAATGAAATTGATAAAGGCAACGATTTTTTATCTAAAGGAAATTCTACTTTTTTCCCAATAAAACCTTCACCTGTATTTTCATAAAGGTAAACTCCGCTACTTCGAGCAACAAATAGATCTACCCGCCCATCATTATTAGCATCAATGGAAGCAGCTCCATAAGTTGGGTCATCATTAGCTTTATCAAACCAGCCCTCTGTAGGCAAACTCACCAAGCTATTATTAACATACTTTTGTAAGCTATCTTGTTGACCAATACCCCCACCAACAAAGATCTCATCAATATTGTCATTATCTATATCAATGGTAGATAACGCCATAAAGGGTAAACCAGCAACAAAGTCTGATTGATGTGTAAAAGCAGTACTAATTTCAGTAAAACGCAAATCAGTTTCCCCTTGTGCTTGTTCTGCTCCTTGTACAACATAAGTTACAATTCTAGTAAAAAAGAATGAAATACATATTAATATACCGATAACAATTAACGATACTTTCTTCCATCTACTCATAGTTTTCTCCGGTTGAGTGACCAATTTATTCGTCCTTGATAAGGGATATATTAATAAGACCTAATAAAGCACTTAAAACATTCAATTTTTATATAAAATGGCTATAAAAATTAAAATATAAATATAGAAGAAAAATAGAGTTGTTTAGATTAAAGGAAAGAATCATGCTAACTTTTCTTTATTGCACGTAGTACATATTGAAATCAGAAGCGATTTTAAACGGAGAAATAATGCCCAAAGTAGTATGTAATTTATAAAATTGTTAAACCCATTATATGGATAAAATAGTGGTAACTACTTTCTGGCTGAGAGTGTAAATAACGACAAAGATACAAATAAAATAAACAATGCAAAAAGGACTGTATTATTATTCAGCAAGTTTATTTAAACAAATGACAGGCATTAAATTAATCGACATGGGGATGTTATCCATGTCGAAATATCTTTATATTAAATCGCAGCTACTTTAATAATGCCTGTGCTAACCAAGTTTTGAACTGCCCAGCTGGTAAGGCACCATTCAGGGTATCTACGACTTTTCCCTGTTTAAATACCATCAAGGTTGGAATACTGCGAATATTATATTGCGCGCCTAATTGTTGTTGATCTTCAGTATTTACTTTTAAAAACCTTGCGGTTGTATTTTGTGTCGCGACCTCTGTAAATATCGGTGCGAAATTCACACAGGGGCCACACCATGGCGCCCAAAAATCAATAACTACAGGTTTATCACCATTGATTAATACGGATAAATTCGCTTGAGTGCCTTCAATAGGAGCACCTTGTAATAACTCCTTTTTACAACGTCCGCAGCTTGGGTCTGCTTCAATTCGCTCAACAGGTAAGCGATTCAGGGATTGGCAATGCGGGCATCTAGAAGTAATTGTTGTCATTTATAATCTCTCTTTTTACTGCTTAATCATGGCTAATTGCGATAATAAAATAAAGGTGGCTGAATAATAATCAGTTTCTGCATTTACTTCAGGGAAGGTGATTTCAGTATTGCCCTGCATGTTAGCCTCAGTAGCCTTTTCAATAGCTTGCATTCCACTATTAGCAGATAATGTTGAAACTTCACCCGTTAATAAATCCACTGATGCAGGCACTGGTTGTTGGCTCCACCAGTCGATAAATGGCGCAACTAACTCAGTTTGGTAATCTTTAGCTAACATCAAGTAAAGAGGTAACCTATTTGCATTCTCACCATATTCAGTTGAGTTAGCCCCAGTTAAAGTGACTTTATCTTCTGAAAGTATCATCCAATCCGCAGGTAAACTCCAATCACCAAAACGAGCCCATTCCATTAATGAGGTACCCGATTGGTAGACTTCACCCCAGATAGGGTCTGCAGTGATGTCAGAGAATAATTTAAATGCAGGGAACACCCAATAAGATAAATTAATTTGCACACTACCATCGGCTAATTCAAAACCTGTTTCACTTGGTAAAACGACTTGGTAATCAAACTTTTTACGTATTAGTTTAGCTTTAATGGCTTCTAATACACGGAAACCTTCCACTAAATATATTTGACGGTCCCATTTATTCTCAGCCGCAAATAATGCCCATGCAATAATGAGATCGCCATTACTTGTATTAGGTTTAGCTGAAATACAGGTTTTATCACAAGTCTGCTCTGATGAATCAACTTCGCCACGAAACAGGTAATCTTTACGCTGCATATGTTGCTGAGTCCATGCCCAGACTTTCTCAAATTGCTTCCTATCATTTGAGAAAACAGCAAATAACAATGCAAAGCCTTGCCCTTCGCTAGTGGATAGGTTGTTATTTTCTTGGTCAATAACTTGCCCATTTTTAATAAATTGCTCTTTGTAGGCAATCCAATTTTTTTGATAGGGTGTTCGTTCAAAAGAAAGAAATTGTGGTAGAAGTGATATGACAATGAAAAACAATATTATTAAGGCGAATATAATTTTCTTCATGTTTCCAGTATTCCTTAACTTTTTAACAGGCAGATGTATTGATAAATAGGCCTCTATGATAAAGGTGAACACTATAAAGATCACCAAAAATTAACCTCAAATACTATTTAAGCATGGGGTAGGTAAATAGAAAAAAGTGGCAAAGATTTACTAACCAGTGACATAAAATAGCCCACTCTAAGCGTTGTGTTTTATAAAAGATATACCCGTAACCTAAACCAGCTATGGCAGACACCAATACATAGTTGAGCCCTCCGATAAAGTGCGCCACTGCAAAAATAGAAGCAACGATAGTAGGTGCCAAAATAGGAATCCGTGTAGAACTTAATAGTTTCGAAAGTGTACTTTGTAAAACGCCTCTAAATAATGCTTCTTCCGCTACGCAGGTAAATAACAGATTAATAGCGATAAACTCAAACCAAAAGTCTGGCACCTTAGGCTTAAACGCCACCAGCCCTAATAACAGAGCACCAATCAATGTCGCAGAGATAGTACAGCCAATAACCAAGAGAGGTTGTTTTGCACTTTGCCAGTGGGCATGTGAGACATTAATACTTTTTTCAGTGGTAGTACTGCTATTTAGTTTTCTAAAGCAATAAGCGGCTAACAACAAACCAGCAATCCCTTTATCAATATTTGCATACAAGTTATAAGTTATCGCATTCTGGCTGATTTGCTCATTAATGATAATGGGTAAATTATTAAACCCAGGTACAAGATGCAAGGCGAGCGCTACACTAGCAGCAATAAATACACAGCTAAATAATCGAGATAACCGAACCTGTTTTATATTTAACGCGGCATAATACAAAGCAAAATAGCAAGTGAGATTTGCTAATCCCATTACGTTTATATGCTTCTCTTTAAAAGCAAAGCAAAGACAGATTAACAATAAAAATGGCCAAAGTGGCTGCCTGGCTAGTGTAATTTTACAAAAAGGAAAAGCAGCTAATATCGCTAAGCCTAAAAAGTAGAAAGTCATATTCCATTGATCATATGTGCTTCACAACCTAAAAAATAGGTATAGTTAAAAACAAAAAAGGAGCCAGCTTGGCCCCTTCTATCAATTACAACAATTTAAGTTATTTAAGTGCTGCATGAAAGCGTTCAAAACCCGCTTCTAAATCGGCAATCAAATCTTCTGGGTTTTCTAAACCGATATGTAAACGAATCAATGGCTTGCTGCTATCCCATTCGGTCACGGTTCTGATTTTATCAATACCCGATACACTTAAAATTAAGCTTTCAAAACCACCCCATGAGAAGCCCATTTTAAAATGATCCATATTCTCAACTAAGGCAGTTAATGATTTGCTGTTCCCTTCCTTTAATACAAATGAAAATAAACCATTTGCCGCGCTGAAATCTCGTTTGAAGAATTCATGTCCAGGGCAAGATTCAAATGCAGGATGGCGAATATGATCCACTTCTGGACGAGTTGCTAACCAGTTTGCTACTTGTAATGCATTCTTTTCATGCTGTGCCATACGTACGCTTAGAGTACGTAAACCTCGGCTTGCTAGATACACATCATCAGGCGATGTACATTGCCCCATTAGGTAACTATTTTCACGTAATTGCTCCCAATGTGCTTCATTAGATGTTGCTGTTCCCATCATCACATCAGAGTGACCAACAATATATTTAGTCGCAGCTTGAATCGAGATATCAACGCCCATTTCAAATGGACGTGAATTAATAGGTGAAGCCCACGTGTTATCTAACATCACCACTAAACCATGCTCATGTGCAATTTTGCTTAATGTGGGTACATCTTGAATCTCCATGGTAATTGAACCAGGCGATTCTAAAAATAATACTTTTGTATTGTCTTGAATCAGGTCTTTAATACCCGCGCCAATCATTGGGTCGTAGTAAGTGGTCTCAATACCAAACCCTGCTAATAAGCTATCGCATAATGCACGTGTAGGCTCATAAGCACTATCTACCATTAACAGGTGATCGCCGGCTTTTAAAAATGACATTAGTGAATTGCTAATAGCCGCAGAGCCCGATGGATAAAGTGCAGTGCCTACACCACCTTCTAATTCTGCAATCGCAGCTTGAAAAGCAAAGTGTGTTGGGCCGCCACGACGACCGTAAAACATCTCTCCATTAGCTTTATTCTTTGAAGCAAAACGCATCTCTTCCATGGTTTCAAATACCATAGTTGAAGCTCGTACCACAGGTGGGTTGATCACCCCTTTAGTCCATTTTTTATCGCGACCTAGTGTTACTATCTGTGTCTCTTTTTTCATTTAACTCATCCACCCCATCATTAATAAAGCATTGAAAAATCTATTTAGTCTCTAATAATCACATACTACCACTTCAAAAATAGATAAACAGCGAGAAAATTGTCATAAGATAGTCTGGATTAAATGGCTTAGTGATTGAAGAAGTGGGTATAATCTTTATTTATATTGCTTAACATTGATAGGTTTACCATGCAGTTAGAAACAGTTTTCACACTTGACCGCTCCCATTACGCAGAATGCTTTGATCAATCTATGTCATTAAAAGCACCACAAAAGCCACGTTGGGGATTTATTATAGGTGCGATTATTACTGGTTTATTTTTTCTGTTTTTAACTGAAGTTCAAGGTTTATTAGCCTGGTTCTTCTTCGCTATTGCAGTCCTTGAATATCTGAGCTTTAAATATCGCAAAGCATGGTGGCTGACACGACAAATGATCAGTAAAAATGCAGGCAATAAAATCACTTTGATCTTTGATGAAAATGGCATTGAAAATAAAAGCGTTTACATCAATAGTCAATTGGCTTGGGAGTCGATTAAAAGCTATCAAGAAACGGATGCTGGGTTTATGTTGAATTTACAACAAGGTGGTCAACAGTACCTCAGTAAAAGCTGTTTAAACAAAGAGATACAAGATTACTTATTGATGCAGCTTGAAGGTAAGAAAACAGCATAAAATAAAATAAGCAGTAGATTAAGAACCTACAGTGATAAAAAACTCAAAACGATAGGCTCCTTTTATTAGAGAAAGCTACTCCGCAATTTTTCTAAAAGTAGCGTTCTCATCATTACTTGGATCTAACGCAACAAGTTGTAAATCCATGTGGTTATCTTGTGTTGGATACTCAGAAGCCGCTTGATCAGGACCATGAGTTTTAAAATACACTTTAATAAAACCTTCTTGCACAAATACCTTGTCTTTCACCACACTTTTTTCTTCAATCACAATCTTTGCTTCACGCACTCGGTTACCTAATAACTCAGAGCTGAGGTGACGCGCTTGCTCGGTGTTAAAGTCATATGAAAAAAGTCCAACATAGGTAAAAACACCACTGCCCATCGTATTAATAATAAAAGGCGCTGAAAAATAGGTTAGCCCACTTCTGTTATCACTTAATAAAGCCATTTTAGACATATTTAAATATGCAGTCCCACGGTCATATACTGGGCCAGTTTCTGCTTGTGCAGGCGCAACTAACACATCAAATTGCCCATGTAGAAAGTCATTACCTTGCACTTTTTCTAGAGTATCTAATAAAACAGGTCGCTCATTTTCTGGATAAATAATCGAGGTTGGATGAGCATTAGCCAGTGATTCAAAAATAATCTTTTTACTGCTTTTTTCACAGACTTTTTGCGATTCATTCCAAAACCCTTTTTCAGTAATGCAGGCTTGTTGGGTATTACTACCTTGTTGAAAGTAGTAGAAAACGCCCATTATTATCAAAACAATTAATAGCACTTTGTTAAGGGATTTATTCATCTTATTTCTCTATTGATAAATTAATGTCAGTTAACACACGTGCAAACTCACTGGTTAAAGGCGCATGAATTTCCACCTTTTGCTCCGTATGCGGGTGTGTAAAGCTCAAGTAAGCGGCATGTAACAATAAGCGATGAATATCAAAATGCTCTCTAAACATCGTATTATGCTTACCATCACCATGTGAAGTATCTCCGACAATAGGGTGACGTAAATGTTTCATATGGCGGCGTAATTGATGTTTACGGCCTGTTTTAGGCTGTAACTCTACTAATGAATATCGAGAAGCCGCGTAAGGTCCAACTGCAATCGGTACTTCCGTTTGAGAAATACAACGATATTCGGTGACTGCATCTTGAGCGGGTTTAGTCATATCAGCTTTTTTATCGGCAATTTTGTCATATTGGTATTTCAAAGGGTAATCTAAAACACCTTGCCCGATATGCCCTCTTACTACTGCTAAGTAACTTTTTTCAGTGCTATGATCGATAAACTGCTGCATCAGATGACGTGCGCTGTCTTTATCTAATACAAACAATAACACCCCAGAAGTAGGTCTATCTAGGCGATGTACAGGGTAGACATGTTGGCCAATTTGATCTCGTAACTTTTGTACTGCAAATTCTGTAGCATGCGTATCTAACCAACTACGGTGAACTAATAATCCCGAAGGTTTATTGATCGCCACTAAATAATCATCTTGGTACAAGATATCTAATTCAGGTGTATTACTTTCAACCACAATGTCTTGTTGCTCAGCCACTGTCGCTAGCATTGTTTCTAGGTTGTCTAGCTCATTATCTGCTACTTGTACTGCTTCGAAGGTGTGTTGTTTTGACGTCATAACTCTCGCTTACTGCTCACCCCTAAGACATGACTCAATAACGTCATAGTGGCTAATAATGTTTATTCGATAAACGGTAAAAATAAGCGACTAATATAACAATAAACGCTAAAAACTTCATCTCTGTATTGGTTAAAGCCAACAATACGAATAGACTGCTTCACAACGAGTGCTTTAACCATACTAAATGCCTAAGGATAGATAAATGCACATAATAAAAGGGGTAATATTAAGCGTGTTGCTAATGAGCAGCACGATTACATTGGCAGCTTCAAATGAAGACGATGCAGCGTTTAATAAACGTATTTCTCAAGCTATCCAGGCGTCTCTTTCTCATCTAGAAACAAGTGTTGCATTGATTAAAGACCCTAACCTTTTCCCTACTTATGGCAACCATGATCTGACTTGGCAATTAAATAAATCCCATAAATGGACTGCTGGCTTTTACCCTGGAGCATTATGGCAAGGTTACCAGTTAAGTGGTGATACTCGTTTTCAAGAGTGGGCCAAACAATGGACAGAGTCCTTAGCAGATCAAACACATGATACGGGTAGTCATGACTTAGGGTTTAAATTTATGGCCACTTACGGTCAGGCATTAGCAATCAGTCATGACATTGATGTTGGCGCTTATCAACAGATCATGCTCTTTGCAGCTAATACCCTCGCAGATCGCTATCATAAAAATATCCAACTACTCAGCTCAGATTGGGATGATAAGTATTTTGAAAACTCGATCCCCGTGGTTATCGATATCATGATGAACTTAGAACTCTTGTTATGGGCTGCGGAAAACGGTGGTGATACACAATGGGCAGAAATAGCAAAAGATCATGCATTAAAAACTTACCAAGACTTTATACGAGAAGATGGCAGTAGTTATCATATTGTTCGCTACAACAAAACAACAGGCGAAGTGATTAATAAGGGCACATTACAAGGCGATGGAGACGAAACGACTTGGTCTCGAGGTCATACATGGATAATTTATGGCATGGTCGTTATGTATCGTTACACACATGATGATATTTACCTTCAATATGCACAAACCTTAACTGACTATTTTATTAAACAACTGCCCGACGATGGCATTGCAATGTGGGATCTCGATAGTAAGGTTTTACAACCTGACACATCAGCGTCTGCTATCTTTGCTTCTGCGTTAATCGAATTATCAGGGTATATTCAACAGCAAACCAAGCAAGCTGCCTATATACAAACCTATAAACGAATATTGAACTCTTTAATTTCAACTCCTTATTTTATTAAAGACATCACCAAAGCCCCTATTATTAATAAATCAGTACATTATTATACAAAACCCAATGCCATTGATGTACCTGCTATTTTTACTGACTATTACTTCCTAGAAGCGCTAAACCGCTACCAACAAAAGCATATACATAACCATTAACCCATTAAACAGGGTGTCAGAATATTTTACAACATTCAGATTCGCTCACATTATCATAACAAAAACTTCACTGATTACAGCAACATAGTTAAATGGCATTTTTCTTGCTTAATCTGTACTATACAGCACGCTATTTAACACTCGTATTTAAAAGACTTAAGCGTTGGAGTTAACATGATAAAATTAATGGGTATCTTCTTTTCCCTCATCCTCAGTACAACTGCTAATTCAACACTTCTATATGATTCAGGTGAACCAAGTGGCACAAGTTTACGTTGTGTTGCAGAGGGTTGTTTAGGTTCAACGGAGTGGTGGGTCATTTCTGAGTTTACAGCTGACCAAGATTGGGATATTACTGGTTTTGAATTCTTTGCAAAAGATAACAACGGCAATAATGGTAACGGAGACGGAGCGGGTATTGAAAATTATATATCTACAAGTTGGAAGATTATATCCGCCGATGACCCCTTTGGAGAAGCGTTGTTAAGTGGTACAACTGTTGCAACAAAAAGTACTTATGATCTTAACAACCTTAATGTTACTTCATTCTTATTGTCTGATTTAGAGATTTTATTAGCAAGTGGTACTTATTATTTGGCTCAACATCATGATTTTTCTGATGAATCTGAATATCTAGTATTGGAATCAAGTTATTATTCAGAGTATTACCATACGGATTATGTAGATCGTGAATATGAAGTAAATGGTACTGCTGCTGTAAAAATTATCGGCACTGTACCTGAGCCAGCTTTATTTGGTTTATTTGGTTTGGCATTAATGGGTTTGAGTTTGTCACGCAAAAAGAAAGTGGCTTAGGAAATGCACTTTATAAAAGTGTCATCCTCTATTTAAAGATGCTTCCCAAAAACAAACAAATTAAAACTAGCCTCTATATCAGAGGCTTTTTTATTTCCGCTTAAAAAATATATTTGAAAGCAATAATCTCTATAACCACTGCAATACTAATAATTAGTATGACTATTCCCTTCTTTCCTTTAACATCATACAAATAATGATTAATGAAAATATACTTGATAGGGAGTACTTTTCATTGTGTTAAGTAGATTATTAATCATTTTCTAATCACTACACCACCACTTTTCTTAAAATACTTTAATACCTATTCTTATAATGAATGCTCCCCCGAAACCTTTATTAGAATATATAAAACAAACAGAGAAAACACATAAACACCTGATATTAAAGTTAATTTGACTTTTAATTTTCATAATCAAACGAAACAAGCCTAAGATAACAAATACTTTATACAGGTCACAAAAAACATTCGATATTAGTGAATTTACCTGCGTGAATCGCAGTAATCGTGACCTCAAAAGGATTTCACTGCATCAAAGATTGATTAAATATAACGAGCCAGTTATCCTTACCGAAACGTAAACATATAATAAGACATTTAGGAGTTAGTTATGACAAAACCAGTAATCGGTTTCATCGGCCTTGGCCTTATGGGCGGCAACATGGTTGAAAACTTACAAACACGTGGTTTTCAAGTAAATGTAATGGATCTCAATAAAGATGCTGTTGCTAAAGTAATTGCACGTGGTAACGCGACAGAAGTTGCTTCTGGTAAAGAGTTAGCTGAGAAAAGTGACATTGTAATGCTAGCATTAACGACTTCAAAAGTAGTTGAGCTAGTTGTTTATGCTGAAGATGGTATTTTAGCGGGTATGTCTGAAGGTAAAGTGTTGATCGATTTCGGTACATCTATTCCAGATTCTACGCGTAAAATCGGTGCTGCATTAGCAGAAAAAGGTTGTGGTATGATCGACGCACCACTAGGTCGTACGCCTGCACACGCTAAAGATGGTTTATTAAACATCATGGCAGCTGGTGATATTGAAACATTTAACAAAGTTAAACCAGTACTAGACGAGCAAGGTGAAAATGTATTCCACCTTGGTGCATTAGGTGCAGGCCATACAACTAAACTAATTAACAACTTTATTGGTATGACCACGGTAACTGCAATGTCACAAGCCTTTGCTGTAGCAAAAGCAGCGGGGGTTGATGGCCAACAACTGTTTGATATTATGTCTGCGGGTCCTTCTAACTCACCATTTATGCAATTCACTAAATTCTATGCTGTAGATGGCGAAGAAAAACTAGGTTTCTCAGTTGCTAATGCGAACAAAGATCTTGGTTACTTTAACCAAATGGTTGCAGACCTAGGTTCTGAATCTTTAATTGCTCAAGGTACTTCAGCAAACTTACAAGCAGCTGTTGATGCTGGTCTTGGTCAACACGATGTACCCGTTATTTTTGATTACTTTACTAAATTAGAAAAATAATTAAAAAGTACCTTTAAAAATAAATAAAGCTCGCTTATTTCTAATAAAACTATGTGGGCTTGAAACACAACTTCGACACTGATATTGTATTTCTTAAGTTAATTCTTAATGAAGTTATAATATCAGTGTCTTTTTGTTTATGTTCATAAAAAATTCATAGAGATAACATCTGCTAGTAAAGTGATCACCTGCCATTATAAACACTTATATTTGATGTTTTATTTATTGTTCTCCTTCACACTAACCGCTTTATTTATCACCACATCTTGGCTATATTCTACATCGTTAGTAGTAATTTAAAAATGTGACGCCAATCAAAAAACCAAGTTTAATTGCCCTAGGCTATCAATCTCATTGATACAAACAACTTCACATTTAAAATTTTATAAGCAATAGTAACACTCAAGAAACAATAGAATTGTGCAGTAAAGTTTACCATTTTAATTTAAGAGGATTTACATATGTCTGAAAGCAAATGTCCAGTAATGCATGGTGGCGCGACAACACCAACAGCAAATAAAGTATGGTGGCCTAAAGCGCTTAACCTAGATATTCTCCATCAATATGATACCAAATCTAACCCTCTCGAAGCAGATTTTGATTACCGTGAAGCGGTAAAAACACTTGATGTAGAATCACTTAAAAAAGATATGCACGCGCTAATGACTGATAGCCAACCTTGGTGGCCAGCAGACTGGGGACATTATGGTCCATTAATGATTCGTATGACTTGGCACTCAGCAGGTACTTATCGTATTGCAGATGGTCGTGGTGGTGCAGCAACAGGTAGCCAACGTTTTGCTCCTCTAAACTCATGGCCTGATAACGTTAACTTAGACAAAGCCCGTCGTCTTCTTTGGCCAATTAAGAAAAAATACGGTAACAAACTAAGCTGGGCAGATTTAATCGCTTACGCTGGTACTATCGCTTATGAATCAATGGGACTTAAAACGTTTGGTTTTGCTTTTGGTCGTGAAGATATCTGGCATCCAGAAAAAGATATCTACTGGGGTTCTGAAAGAGAATGGTTAGCACCAAGCGGCAGTGAAGGTTCTCGTTATTCAGGTGAGCGTGATCTTGAAAATCCACTAGCATCAGTAATGATGGGTCTTATCTACGTGAACCCAGAAGGTGTAGATGGTAAATCTGATCCACAAAAAACAGCTGATGATATTCGCGTTACTTTCGAACGTATGGCAATGAATGACGAAGAAACGGTTGCACTAGCGGCGGGTGGTCATACAGTTGGTAAATGTCACGGTAATGGTGATGCAGCTGAATTAGAAGAAGATCCAGAAGGCGCAGCACTTGAAGATCAAGGTTTCGGTTGGTTAAACAAAACTAATCGTGGTATTGGTCGCAACACAGTGTCTAGTGGTATCGAAGGTGCTTGGACTACTAACCCAACAAAATGGGATAACGGTTACTTTGATCTACTACTTAAATATGATTGGGAACTAAAACATAGCCCAGCAGGTGCAACACAATGGGAGCCAATCGGTCTTGCAGACGAGAAGAAACCAGTTGATGTTGAAGACCTAACAACACGTTACAACCCAATTATGACTGATGCGGATATGGCAATGAAAGTTGACCCTATTTACCGTAAGATTTCTGAGAAATTTGCTAACGATCAAGAGTACTTCTCAGAAGTATTTGCAAGAGCTTGGTTCAAACTAACGCATCGTGATTTAGGTCCTAAAGCACGTTACATTGGTCCAGATGTACCGCAAGAAGAGTTAATCTGGCAAGACCCTGTTCCAGCTGGTAACACTAACTACGATGTTGATGCAGTTAAAGCTAAAATCGCAGCATCTGACTTAACAGTAAGTGAACTAGTTGCAACGGCATGGGATAGTGCAAGAACTTACCGTAACTCAGATAAACGTGGCGGCGCTAACGGTGCTCGTATTCGTCTTGAGCAACAAAGAAACTGGGAAGGTAACGAACCAGAGCGTTTAGCTAAAGTATTAAGCGTACTTGAAGTAATCGCAGCTGAAAGCGGTGCAAGCCTAGCTGATGTTATCGTACTAGCAGGTAGCGTAGGTATTGAAAAATCAGCAAAAGAAGCTGGCTTTGACATTACAGTACCATTTGCACCTGGTCGTGGTGATGCTTCACAAGAGATGACTGATGATGAAGCTTTTGAAGTACTTGAACCTATCCATGATGGATTCCGTAACTGGCAGAAAGCACATTACACTGTAACACCTGAAGAGATGCTACTTGATAAAGCGCAACTATTAAACTTAACTGCGCCAGAAATGACAGTACTAATCGGTGGTCTACGTGTAATCGGTACTAACTACGGTGGCACTAAGCATGGTGTATTTACTGATAACGAAGGCGCATTAACTAATGACTTCTTTGTTAACTTAACTGATATGAGTTACTCATGGATAGCGACTGGCCGTAACTCTTATGAGATTCAGGATACAGCAACTAAAGCAGTTAAATGGACAGCAACACGAGCGGATTTAGTATTTGGTTCAAACTCAATCCTTCGTTCATACGCTGAAGTTTACGCACAAGACGACAACAAAGAGAAATTTGTTAAAGACTTCGTTGCAGCTTGGGTTAAAGTAATGAATGCAGACCGCTTTGATTTAGTATAAACCAACCATTAGGCTGTCATGGCCTAATAAAATAATCGCTAAGCCCTGATATTTCAGGGCTTTTTTGTATCTATACTGCCTGAATTAACAACCTAGACATCAAATAATGGTCTTCCTGCACTAAATACGTTAACTTTGACTTAACCAAATTTACTGAGGAAATATATGAAGATTCAAGCAGATGTAGCAACAATCGATATCTTAGGCCATATCATACTGTGGTTTTTATTAATCATGGTGACCTTTGGTATTGCCGCTTTCTTTTACCCTTACTCATTTTCTAAGTTTATTATCAATCGTTCTGAATTCATTGATGACCAAGGTCGCTCAAGAAAGATGTCATGTAATACCGATATTTTTGGCAATATTGGCCATGTTATTTTATGGATGATCATTTCTATTTTAACGCTAGGGTTAGGTTATGCCTTTTACTTTTATAAAGTCTGGAATTACTCGTTGAATAACACCACTGTCGCTAATTAACCATGGCTAAGGCGATAAATACAAGAGAGTTTGAAGCACAATATAGAGGTCTTGCTGATACCTGTATATAATCGCCATACCATTAATAAATAAAGACAGTTTTCATGAGCATGAACACCCTGACCGATTTTTTAGAACAAGCCCAATGCCAATTTCGTGTATATGATCTAGGGCGTATTGTACAAAAAATAGAGAATAGCGAATTTCAAAAAGTGGCTAACAACAAACAGCCCTACCCATACCCTATTCAACAACATGCTTTTGTCGCGCTGACCTTTTGGCAAGTTGCAGCTCAAAAAGAGCATTTTGTATGGTTTCTAAAAATGCCTTTGGATGAACAAGGTTTAATGAAAATCACTGCGCAAACTAGCTTTATCCGTATGGTAGTCGAAGCCATGGGAGAAAACTTAACCGCCGATGTTAGCGATAAAACCCAGGAACGCCTTGCCAGTAACCCTTTTGTATTTAAACCAAGTACTGAAAAACTAGCGATTTTTAATGCAAATATGAACAGTATTTTTGTGCGCCCTGCTTCATCATTCTACCCTGCAGTACAAGCCTATTTTTCAGGTTCAGTGAATAACCAAGATTGGCAAACATTAGGCTTTCAAGGTTTTGCCGACCTAGCAGCACGTTTAGATCATGATGATAACCAACAAAAAATAATATCTGCTTTATCAACACTGCCAGAACAACCTTTACAAACCTTATGTTTGTGTCTGGAAAACCAACGCAATATCGGTAGCCCATTAGCTGAAAAAATAATAGAACAAGCTAAGCAACGATTACAACAGGGGCAAACCACCAGCGCTATTTTATTATTAAGAGCGCTCGCCAGTGCAAAAGGGCAAGGCTTCACCAAACAATTACTAGACGCTCAATTTTCCACAACGCTCTTACATGAAGCTGATTGGTATATCACTATTGCTGGGCGCTGTTGGACACAATTACAAGATGAGACCTTGTTAAACCGTTACTTTGAA
Organism: Psychromonas sp. B3M02; assembly: GCF_003318165.1. GTDB lineage: Bacteria > Pseudomonadota > Gammaproteobacteria > Enterobacterales > Psychromonadaceae > Psychromonas. The sequence continues at coordinate 37,079 of NZ_QOCB01000147.1, read as the reverse complement.
GCCTTAGCAACACATCAACAAGCGCTATTCCCACAATTATTTTCGGATCTTGTTGCTATCCCTGCATTACGTGACAAAGTGTTAAAACAGTTACGTTTAACGGCTCGATCTCCGGCGTTATCACAGGCTATTGGCCTGTTATTTTCAGGATTAAAGCCAAACACATAAGGACCACCCATATGATTATTTGGGATCTGTTATTTATTTTATTGATGGTGTTAGCGGGTACCACCATTTGGAAGTTACGCCAGCAATCAGAGTTAGCTAAAAAATTAACTGAGATGCACTGTCAGAAGTTAGATTTACAACTACTGTCTTTCTCCCGATCTCGTTTTAACTTTAAATTAGGCAGTGATTTTTTGCAGGCTAATTTTGTATTTGAATTTAGCAGTGACGGTGACAATAATTATCAAGGAACCCTCACCTTAAACGGTTTAGTTAAACCTCGTTTTCAATTACCTGCTTATCGTGTTGTTGACGAACAGCAGTCTTTTCACTAAAGGTGATTCTATGGATCGTATAATCTTAATTGCTCAACAATTAATTAAAGAAGGTAAAACGCCAACCACTAGCTTAATCAAAGCGCGTTTACCCAAAAACCCCCCACTGCCAGCCATTATTCAAGGCTTAAAAATGTGGCAAGACAATCCTAATAAAATAATTGAAGCTCCCACAGAACCGGCGTTAACAAGCTCAGCCTCACAATCGGTTTCGGGTAGTATTGATGAACAGATTGATAGTCGCATAGCACAAGCTATCGCCCCATTAAAAGAAGAGATTAACACCCTAAAAATGCAAGTAAAAACCCTACAAACCAAGATTGCTGCAGCGCAATCGCAGGAAGACTAACTGTGTATATTAAAGAATTAAGCTTTGAGTGTTACCAAGATACACAATACGCTGCAGTAGAACGCGCTATTAACAATTACTTAGATATGTTGCGCTATAACGGTCAAATACTTGGTAGAGAGTTCCCAGTGGCCATGCAAGGTGCTATTTTTACAACTCGCTTAGTGTGCCCAGAAGAGCACAGTTTACTCGCACGCTTTAATAGCCCACAAGTAACCCACGCATTACAGGGATTAACTAACGCAGGTTTATTAGCACCTAAAATCAAAACCATCGCGGAAGATCTTAACTCACAACAATGCGCCACTAATTTTACTCCAAGCTGGCAGATTTTATATACTACCTTTCTCGACACTTGCTCGCCGATCCGTTGCGGTGAAACCTTAGCGCCTATTCCCCTTTACCGCACGCCAGAGGAGATAAGCAATGGTGACCGTAAAAGTGCGATAAAGTGGCAAGAGGAATGGGTCAACCTAGATGAATTGCAAATGAATGGCTCTGCAGTATCCAGTGCCGCTTTAAAAGAGTTAGGAGAAGTAGATAGTAAATTCTTTTATCGTGGAACTAATCTGTGTAAACGCATTCAATATATAACTAAAGTGCCAACTTATTATTATTTGTATCGTGTAGCAGGAACCTCATTACAGGAAGAGCAAAATAGACCTTGCCCAAGCTGCGGTGGTGAATGGAAATTAAATGAGCCTTTATTCGATATTTTCGATTTTAAGTGCGACCAATGCCAACTTGTCTCGAACCTTTCGTGGGACTTTAAAAAATAGGAATTTAATATGTTAAAGAAGATAAAACTAATCATCATGGTCATAGTATTACTGGTTATCGGCTTCTTTATTTTACGAGGCTGCTCTCAAGATGAAGTGGGAGATGTCAGCTTAGGCTTGTTTACCACGCAGGATATTAAACTTAATATGTTAAAAGATCCGTTAGTGTCTGGTGTTACCTGTCATATCGCGTCTATCGAAGCGGACTTAAGCTTTTCTGACCCGAGTGATAGCGCAATTTCATGCCGTCAAACAGGTGAAATAACACCTGCCATGATTGCTAATATCGATAAAAGTAAATCAGGTGAAGTGGTATTCAAAAAGTCTAAAAGTATCTTCTTTAAGAACATGAAGATTCGCCGCATATTTGATGCTGATAACCAAACCTTAATGTATGTTTCATACTCTACCAAAGAGACATCAGGTAGCTTTAAACATAGTCTTTCAACCGTACCGTTATGGGGAACTGATGCTTACGAAGAGAAAGAACAAGTGACACCGGTACAAGAAGTAAACGAAACTTTATAATCGTAATTAAAAAATGCCCCGTATAAGCATCGCTTAACGGGGCATTTTTGATTCACTTTCAACCATTATAAATTAGGCTTTAACACCTCAAACATAGCTTCAATATGATCATCACGGTCATTTAATGCAGCGATATAACGGTATTTTTCACCGCCCGCCTCTTCAAATATTTCCCTATTCTCTGACTCTAGCTCTTCTAATGTTTCTAAACAGTCAGCACTAAAGGCAGGACTAATAATTGCAATATCTTTGATACCTTGTGCCGGAAAGCTTTCTAACGTTGCGTCGGTATAAGGCTTTAACCATTCCGCTTTACCAAAACGACTCTGGAACGTACTGATCACTAAATTTTTATCAAGGTTTAATTTTTCTACCACCAAACGGGTTGTTTGTAAACATAAACAATAATAAGGGTCACCATTTTTCAAAAATAGCTTTGGCATACCGTGGTATGAGAAAACGATTTTTTGAGGTGTACCATTTTTTTGTAAATCTTCTTCGATACTATTCGCTAGAGATTCAATGTAACTAGTGTTTTTATGGTAGCCATTAATAAAATGTAACTCGGGTACCCAACGCCATGTTTGTAATACTCTCGAAACAGCATCAAAAGTTGAACCTGTGGTTGGGCTGGAATATTGAGGATATAAAGGCAGCACCACAATACGGGTAAAACCTTTCTCTCGTAACGCTTTCAAACCAGACTCAATCGATGGGTTACCATAACGCATACTCATCACTACTTCTGTATCTTGGTAACCTTTTTCTTTTAGTAACGCACTTAATTTATCGCGTTGCAGTTCAGTAATATGCGTTAAAGGAGAGCCATTTTCAGTCCAAACACTCTCATATAATTTCGCTGATTTTTTAGGTCTAAGGCGTAGCACGATACCATGTAAAATAATCATCCAAATAAGACGTGGGATTTCGACAATACGTCTATCCGATAAAAACTCTCGCAAATAAGTGCGTACCGCTTTTGTAGTCGGTTGATCTGGACTACCTAAATTTGTGAGTAAAATACCTGTTTTTTGATGAAACCGCTCTTCGTGAGGGTTATCTGTGATGCCAGAGAATCGTGACACATTAAGCTCCTTTGTTGAGCATTAAAATTGATAGTATGAGGGTATCTATCCTCGCCTGCATTAGTTTAGATCAATATTAAATTAACGGATGATTTAACCACTGATGCAACAATTTAACTTACTTCTTTAAATGCTGTGTTAATCGGTTAGGCTCACTGCAACAACCTAAATAACTGATTGAAATATAACTTATTCAGACCTCAAGGAATAATCTTTTTTATCTATTGAGTCCATCGGTTTTACAATGCTCATAACGTAATTAACTGAGAGATCCTTAGTTGAAATAGACCAACGCCAACGTAATGGATTAAATACAAAACCATGTTGCTGAATACAGGTTAATGTTGCCTGCTGGACCATTTCTTTTAATTCAGTAGGTTTAATAAATTGTCCCCACTGATGGGTTCCAACTGGTAACCAGCGCATCACCCTTTCAGCACCAAAAATTGCCACAATATAACTTTTAATATTACGGTTGATAGTGGAACATAACATAAGCCCATTTGGTTTTAGTAAGCCCCCACAAGCGTCTATGAAAGCATTAGGGTCTGCAACGTGTTCAATCACTTCCATATTTAGTATCACATCAAACTGCTCGCCCTCTTCCAACAAGTGCTCTGCCAATGTATTTCTGTAATCAATAGTTAAACCAGCTTGTTTAGCATGCAGTTGCGCCACGGGTATATTGTTAGGTGCAGCATCAGCCCCTAATACATCTGCCCCTAAAGCGGACATCGGCTCACTTAATAAACCACCACCGCAGCCAATATCTAATAAACGTAGTCCTTTAAAGGGTTGTTTGTGTGTTAGGTCTCTATCATAGTGAGTGGCGATTTGTTGTTTAATATAATCAAGACGCGTTGGATTGAGTTGGTGTAATGGTTTGAATTTACCTTGCGGATCCCACCACTCATTTGCCATTGCTTGGAATTTTTCAATTTCTTTGGGGTTTAGTGTATTCATTATTTCACATAGTTTTGCATAGTTTTGAGATGTTTAGTCATCTAATAGGTTAGCAATTTTCTTAAAGAAGATTTTTAAGGTTTCTTCACTTTTATAATCTAGATCATAGGCACCATGGAACAGTAATGTCACGGTGAGATCTTTAAAGGACAACCAACAGGTATATCCATCAAAGTCTTGCGACGCCTTAATATCATGGTATTCATATACACCTTCAGTTTTAACACCCTTACGAGTGATCAGCTCAAACACTTGCAGTAAGTGGCGCTTTTTCATTTTATTAATATCCATCATTCACCTCTTTAATTAGTACGTAATGGCAGATAAAAAGATCAAAAAAAAGCCCCGCTGATTGCTCAGCGGGGCAGAATAATAATAAAACCTAAGCTAATGATTAATCTTCTGAATCATCAATAATTGTGCGTTTTTTACGACGCATTGGCGCCGCGCCAACATCAATAGACTCGTGAAATACATTCTCTTGTTTTTTATTGGTTACTCTGGCTTTTTTCACCGCTGGTTTTTTCTTAACAGCTGTCACTTTTTTCGCTTTAAAGACCTTCTTAGGTGCTGGTTTCAATCCTTTAAATTTAGGATTAATGCCTTCCACCTTATCAAAGCTAATTTTTTGAGCAACAAAGCTTTCTACTTTTTTAAAGTTATCCCAATCTTTTGGTCCAATGATAGAGATAGCATCACCCAACTCACCAGCACGACCAGTTCGGCCAATACGATGAATATACTCTTCGGTATGCTTTGGAATATCGAAATTTAAAACGTGACTAACATGAACAAGATCTAAACCGCGTGAAGCGATATCCGTTGTTACTAATATTTTTTGTTTGCCACGAGAGAATGAGTCCATAATTTTATTACGGTTTGCTTGAGACAAATCACCATGCAAGGCTGCCGCTGACATGCCTTTCTCAATTAAAATAGCACTTAAACGCTCAGTATCGGCGCGTGTTGCAGTAAAGATGATCGCTTGATTAATCTGTTCCTCTTTTAAAAAGTGAAACAGTAATTTCTCTTTTTGGTTAAGATTATCAGCCAAGTAAAAACGTTGTGTTATTTCACTGTGTTGCTGATTCTCTTCACCTACTGCAATACGAATAGGTGCTTTTAATAGGTGTCCTGCAAATTCATTCACTTCTGCGTGACCTAATGTTGCTGAGAACATTAATGTCTGACGCAAACGATGGTTAGCCGCTTCATTGATTGCTGTTAATTGCTCAGCAAAACCTAAATCCAACATACGGTCAGCTTCATCTAAAATAAGTAGCTCTAAACCTGGTAAGTGTAAAAGCCCTTTTTTAACATGGTCCACAATACGTCCTGGTGTACCGACGATGAAATGCGGGTCTTTATCAATGGCTTTTACTTGGTCATTAAAGTTTTCACCACCTAATACTAAAATCGACTTCACGCTGGTGTTAGACACTAATAAACGCAATTGAGCATAAACCTGTTTAGCTAACTCACGAGTAGGCGTAAGGATCAACACACGAGGGTCACGTCGTGTAAGTGCACGACTTTTCAAAACACGCTGCATAGCAGGTAATAAATAAGCCAGCGTTTTGCCTGAGCCTGTTTTAGAGGATGCTAAAAGATCTTTCCCTGCAATTGCCACCGGAATGGAATCAGCTTGAATTTGTGTTGTTTCTTTAAAACCTAAATGTGAAACAGAAGTGATCAAACGCTGATCAATGGGTAAATCTTTAATTAGCAATGTATGCTCCAAAACAGTCAAAATAATGAGTTAAAGGTTAAGTATAACGATTAAGCAGAAAATTAAGAAATGAAGTTTGCCATTGCGAAGAAAAAAGTTGGTTTTAAGGGCAAGTATATTAACAGAGAGTTGTATTAAGCTCCCGATACCATCACAAATAGGGTGGGAGCTTGTTCAATTGTTTAATTTAAGCTGACTAGATACTACTCAAGCCCATTTCAAAAATTAACTTTTCTGCAGTACATTCAAATTTCAGGCTCACTTTGCTTTCAACAACATATTCCATTTCTTTATAGTCTACTGAAACTTGTACTTCCGGAAAGCGAGTTTGTGCAGATTGAATATACTTATCAGCTAATTGCTCAACACTTGCTTTGTCAGGGCCGTTGAATGGCAGGACAAGTAAAGTATCATCCTCAGTGATCACTGAACCGAGTTCAACAAAAGTGCCGCAGGCTTCGCAGATATCATTCTCTTGATTGTTTTTTTGTGGTGCTGTTTGTTGTGTCAACATAATGCCCTCGTCGCTGGTTATACATCATGTTTAGATTGTAACTCTGTTTAAATAAAAAAGGCGACACCTACGGAGTCGCCTTTCACCTTTTAATGATTTACATCATTAAGCGATGGGAAATTTTTTCAAATTCCAGATTTTAGTTGCATAATCTTCAATTGATCTATCTGAATTAAATTTACCCATAGCCCCTGCATTAAGGATCGCTTTTTCAGCCCATGCAGACTGATCACGATATAATGTATCAATGGCTTGATGCGCATTCACATAGGACTCGTAATCAGCGAGACACAGATACTCATCGCCCCACTCTAATAAACTACGTTTAATATCTGATAGTAATCCTGGGTGACTAGGCGTGAAGAAATCACTGTCTAACCAATCTAATACCGATTTTAACTCAGGGTTCTTGTAATAATAATCGTATGGATTATAGCCATCGGCTTTTAACGCTTTCACTTCTTCAACACTTAACCCGAAAATAAACATGTGCTCAGCACCAATCTCTTCAGCCATCTCAATATTTGCACCATCCATAGTCCCTATGGTTAATGCACCGTTTAGAGAGAACTTCATGTTACCAGTCCCAGATGCTTCCAGCCCTGCCGTTGATATTTGTTCAGAGACATCTGCCGCAGGAAACATATGCTCAGCCAAAGAAACACGGTAATTTGGTAAGAACACAACCTTCAGTTTATCGTTAATACGTGTATCGTTATTCACCTTGTCAGCTATTTTATTCAAAGCGAAGATGATCTCTTTTGCCATATGATAACCCGGTGCGGCTTTTGCGCCGAACAAGAAAACTCGCGGCACCATATCGTAATCAGGATCTTCTAATAAACGTTTATACAAGGTAAGAATATGGATCAAATTTAACTGCTGACGCTTGTATTCATGTAAACGTTTAATTTGCACATCAAAAATCGCATCCACAGAAACATCAACGCCCGTTTCCTCTTTAATAATTTTAGCCATCGCCACTTTATTTTCTTTTTTAATGTCCATAAAGCGTTTCTGGAAAGCAGTATCGGTTGCTTTAGGTAGAATCTCCTTAAGTTTATCTAAATTCAGCACCCAGTCATCACCAATGGTTTCATCTAACAAGGTAGCTAACCCAGGATTACAGGCTTTTAACCAGCGACGTGGGGTTACCCCATTAGTCACATTTACTAACTTGGTTGGGAATAACTCATGGAACTCTGGAAACAGATCCGTTTTCACTAATTCAGAATGGACGGCCGCCACACCATTAACCTTGTAAGCGGTGATCACACAAAGGTTCGCCATGCGTACCATACGTGGTTGCGACTCTTCAATAACCGACAATTTAGATTTTTTCGCATCATCTCCAGGCCATTTTTTCTCAACTACTTTAGTCAGGAACTGAGAGTTAATCTCATAGATGATTTCTAAATGACGTGGTAATACTTTCTCAAATAATGCCACAGACCATTTTTCTAAGGCCTCTGGTAATAGAGTATGGTTGGTATACGCGAAGGTATTTTGACAAATTTCCCATGCTTCAGGCCACTCTAAGCCTTCTTCATCTATTAAAATACGCATCAATTCAGGTATGGCGATCGTTGGGTGAGTATCGTTTAACTGAATAGCGACTTTTTCGGGTAATAATGACCACTCTTCTTTATTCGCTCGTTTAAAGCGACGCAGAATATCTTTTACAGAACAAGCGCAGAAGAAGTATTGCTGGATTAAACGCAATTCTTTACCTGCGTCTGTTGAATCATTTGGATATAACACCTTAGAAATGGTTTCTGCTTTAGATTTTTCAGTTTGTGCATCCACATAACCACCGGCATTAAAAACGTCCCAATCAAATGCTTCATGGGCACGGCTTTCCCATAATCGTAAAATGTTAACGGTTTTTGCTCCATAACCCACGATTGGAATATCCCATGGCACACCTTTTAGTTTTTGACCCGCATGCCATACTTTGCGAGAACCTTTACCCTGTTCGTAAACCGTTTCAACATAACCGTAAAGTGGCACAAATTGAATAGATTCAGGGCGACAAATTTCCCACGGGTTACCGTATTCTCGCCATGTATCAGGGCGCTCTATTTGACGCCCATCTTGAAATTCTTGTTTAAATAGACCATGTTCGTAATGAATACCATAGCCGATAGCTGGGTAACCTAACGTGGCTAAGGAGTCGATAAAGCAGGCAGCTAGTCTTCCTAAACCACCATTACCTAATGCCATATCAGGCTCTTCATCGCATATTTCGTAGAGATCTTTACCTAGCCCTTTTAAGGCTTCTTGAGTGACATCGAAAACTTCTAAATTTTGTAGATTATTGGACAGGAGTCGTCCCATTAAAAACTCAAGAGAAAGGTAGTTAACCGCGCGGGTATCTTTTTCCGCATGGTTTTGATGTGTTTGTGTTAGCTTTTCAAAAACCAGTTCATTCACTGCTTGGCAAGTGGCATTCCACCAGGCTTTGTTATTGGCTTTATCTTTATCGGTACCTAATCCTTTATGAAGACGGTCGATAATCGCTTGTTGCATTTCCGCACAGCCTACTGCAGGCACTGCAACTTTTGTCGTTTTTTTAGTCGCCATTGATACACCCATTAATTTCATAAGTTGTTAAAAAGAAGCTCTATCGCGTGTAAAACCTTTTTGTATAAATAATGAGTCCAAAAGAGCAATACAGTCAAATAAAACAGATTATTCCTCGCACACATAAAGTAATACTAAAAAAACCATCAAAAAACAACTTTAATAAAAATTAAATTGAAAAGAGCTACGGAAGCCATTAGGTTGGAAAAAGGATATAAAAAAGGCGAGGTAAAAACCTCGCCTAAATACAGTCGTTTAACTTTCACACATCAGATATGCGTGAAATATTATAAACCAGCCTTAGCAAAGGCTTGTGCAACGATCTCTTGTGCTTCTGTTTGAATTAATGCGATATGCTCTTCGCCAATGAAAGATTCAGAATAAATTTTATAAATATTTTCTGTACCCGACGGGCGAGCTGCAAACCAACCATTTTCAGTGGTCACTTTTAAACCACCAATAGCGGCACCATTGCCAGGCGCGTGGGTTAATTTAGCGGTAATTTTCTCACCGGCTAATGTTTCCGCTTCCACCATATCAGGGCTTAGGTTTGCTAATACTTTTTTCTGTTCAGGCGATGCTGGTGCATCAAAGCGTTGGTAAACAGGTGCACCAAATTTTTCAACAAATTCAGCATAATGTTCACCAGGATCTTTGTTAGTAACAGCAATAATCTCTGCGGCTAATAAAGCAAGGATGATCCCATCTTTATCTGTACTCCACACTGTGCCATCTTTACGAAGGAAAGAAGCACCAGCACTCTCTTCACCACCAAAACCAAAACTGCCATCAAATAAGCCATCAACAAACCATTTAAAGCCCACTGGCACTTCTGACATATCACGGCCTAACTCATTTACCACACGGTCAATCATTGAGCTTGATACTAAGGTCTTACCAACAATTGCTTTGTCAGACCATTCACTACGGTGGGTAAATAGATAGTTAATAGCAACGGCAAGGTAGTGGTTTGGATTCAATAAACCAGATGATTTAGTCACAATACCATGACGGTCATAATCAGGATCATTGGCAACGGCTACATCAAACTTATCTTTTAACTCAATTAATCCAGCCATCGCATAAGGAGATGAACAATCCATACGGATTTTGCCATCTTTATCTAATGTCATGAATGAGAATGTTGGATCAACACGACCGTTAACCACTTCGATATTAATGCCGTAAGTTTCGGCAATAACTGGCCAGTAAGCCACGCCAGAACCACCTAAAGTATCAACACCAATCTTGATGCCTGATTTCGCAATAGCTTCAACGTCTAATACATTCTTCAAGTCATCAACATAAGGTTGAATATAATCGTACTCTTCCACTAAATCAGACTGCATCGCTTCGTCAAAATCAGTTTGTAAAATATCGTCGAAATTATCGTTGAGTATTTCATTGGCACGATCTTGAATAATCTTAGTAACATCGCTGTCAGCTGGGCCGCCGTTTGGTGGATTATATTTAAAACCACCATCTTCCGGTGGGTTATGTGAAGGTGTAATAACAATACCATCAGCCAATGAATCTGGATTAGCTTTGTTATATTGTAAAATAGCATGAGAGATAACAGGTGTTGGAGTGTAACCGCCACCCGCTTGCACCACGACTTTAATACCATTTTCAACTAACACTTGTACTGCAGATATAAATGCAGGTTCAGACAGCGCATGTGTATCTTTCCCAATAAACATTGGGCCAGTGTAACCTTGCTCTTTTCGGTACTCTGCTAATGCCTGAGTAATCGCCAGAATATGTAATTCGGTGAATGCATAATTAAAAGAACTACCACGGTGACCCGATGTGCCAAAAGCAACTTGTTGCTCAGCAACTTCAACGTCTGGTAAGTTTACATAATATGCAGAAACTAATTTTGGAATATCAACTAAATCATTTGCTTGTGCTGGTTTACCAGCGCGTGGATGAATTGCCATAAGTGCCTCAGATTTGTTATTGGAATAAATTAAATTTCTTCTTTTATCCGTCCGATCAAGTGATGTGGATAACCCATTGATGCCATCATTTGCGTCAGAATAATACGTTTACGTCCTGTATTCGCATTGGTGATCACCCAGTACGGTGTATTAGGAATGGTTCTTGGTTTACTTGCTTTAAACTGGGCTAACTCCTCTTCATTATCTGAGTTTAATAACTCTTCAAGTTGTGTCCCTAAGTAAGCGCGGGTACGTCCTTTGGTGGTTTCAGCAGCCTCAATAAACTCTGCTTTTTTCTCAAAGTACATGGTGGTTAGCATCATCATAAATTTATTAGTGATCACGGTTTCCGCTTTAAAAGCAGGATCACTAAATAACTCTTTGACACCTTTATGGACATACAAGGCTTCTGGTTGATTGTTTAGTGTTTCTGCTGGCTTCTCTTTTTCACTAGATGTTGCAGTGATTTCCACAACTTCTGCAACTTCAGGTTGAACAGGCTTCACTTCTGCTTCAACAGAAGTGCTTTCTTTCGGTAGCGCCAATAAACGACGAAGAATTTGCGAGGGAGTTTCGCCGAAAGCTTCAATATTGTTTAAAATATGCTTATATAGGTCATCTTCTATTTCAATCGTCTTCATTATATCCCCATGACATGACTTATTTATCCATCAAAACACCATTAATCTGCGTAATAAGTACGCTGTCATTAGGTTCAGCTTTAATGCATAATTTGTTATTCTTTAACACTTTATTTATTTTTACTTAAAATGAGCCGTTATGCTACTAAATTACCAATTAAAACCATCTACTCGTGACCAATCACCAGATAAAAAACAGGTTATTTTTTTAATTCATGGCTTATTTGGTAGTTTGTCTAATCTCTCAGGGTTAGGAAAAGAGCTACAAAGCGATTACGACGTTATCCTAGTTGATGTAAGAAATCATGGGCAAAGCGAACGCAATAGTTCCATGAGTTACCCACAAATGGCCAATGATATTTTTGAATTAGCCGACCATTTGCAAATTGAGCAGTTCTCGATTTTAGGGCATTCAATGGGCGGGAAAATAGCCATGAGTTGTGCATTAGCACAGCCACAACGTATCCAACGTTTAATTGTGGCAGATATTGCTCCCACTTCACATGCAGATAAACACAGTGATGTGTTTGCCGGATTAAAAGCAGTGAAAGCCTCTAATGTACAAAGCAGAACAGCTGCTGATAAAGTATTAGCTGATTATGTTGAAACACCAGAAGTCAGACAGTTCCTGTTAAAGTCTTATCAACGCACAGCTGAGGGTTTCCAGTTTGTTTATGACTTGGAAAATTTATACAACAATTACGCCTCGATCATTGATTGGCCAGAGCAAAGCAACACCTATACAAGCCCAACCTTGTTCATTAAAGGTGAATTGTCTGATTACATTGAAGAAGCCAGCCAGCCGGCAATAGTTGCTCTCTTTCCAAATGCGAAATTAAAAGTGATTAACGCAACAGGACATTGGTTACATGCAGAAAAACCAAAAACCTTCAACCGCTTGGCGATTAACTTTTTTGCTCAATAAATCACCATTTCAAGAACATATTTATCTATTTTAGATGGCATCTGATGTCGATACCCGTTATCATTCGGGGTGCAAAATTCAAGCAAGTCAAAAACTCAGTTTTCTAGGTGACAATGTGTGACCTAGAAACCGAAATGGACTTTCTAATCTTGATACTGACCATAAGGTCGGGTCAGGGTTAACTAGAGGATTAACTAAAATTAATCGCTCAAAAACAACTAAAATGTTTGCCTCAACACTTGCTATGCAAGTCGTTAGTTCAAAAACCAACTTACTACTATAATTAACGTAAAGGTGTTATCACCTTAGGTTGTATTATATGTTGAACACAGTTCCGGCAGTGTTTATGGGTGAGTAGAAACGAGCGTGTATACATTTTTAAAACAGTTAAAATAAGGTTGTAAGAATAATCCCAGTAATCAATTAAATTGGGATATTCGGCACTGACTTAACAGCATTAGCTATAATCAGTTAAGTAGTGATTTTGAGTTGTATTGGCTTTATTGCAAAAGCAATGATTGAAATTGTGTGGGTGAATTCAGGCATTGGTTAAAAAATTAAATTCAATGATTGTATTGTTAGGTAAGTGTAGTTAAGTAAGAATTGTTAGGTAACAAAATGGCAAAGGAATCATTTGATCGCATTACTAGCGATCTATTTGCAAACGAGGTACGCCGAGGCAGACCTAAAAGTAATCCTCATTCGCGTCAAGTTCAGCTGAAAATAAACAAGCAGAAACAGACGTTAAGAGATAAACAAAACGGTTTAAAAAGAATCGAATTAAAAGTAGATAGTGCATTATTTGATAAACTCAATGCGTTATCAGATACACAATCAATAAGCCGTGCAGAGTTAATTAATCAACTACTTCACGCACAGTTAAATCAAATAAATTAAGGTATAAAGTATGTCTAGCGTAGGTATTTTCTTTGGTAGCGATACAGGTAACACTGAAGCTGTTGCAAAAATGATACAAAAAGAATTAGGTAACAAATTAGTCGAAGTAAAAGATATTGCCAAAAGTAGCAAAGAAGATATCGCTGAATTCAGCCTTATTTTATTTGGAATTCCTACTTGGTACTATGGTGAAGCACAATGTGATTGGGATGATTTTTTCCCAGATTTAGAGGATATCGACTTTACTGATAAGTTAGTTGCTATCTTTGGTTGTGGTGATCAAGAAGACTATGCTGAGTACTTTTTAGACGCAATGGGACAATTAGGCGATATAGTTGAAAGTAAAGGTGCTATTATTGTTGGTAACTGGTCATCTGAAGGTTATGACTTTGAAGCATCAAAAGCGATGGTTGATGATAATCACTTTATTGGTTTAGGGATTGATGAAGATCGTCAACCTGAACTAACAGCATCACGTGTGAAAGCATGGTCAGAACAAATTTATAATGAAATGTGCTTAGCAGAACTAGCTGACTAAATTCACCATACAAGTATTTAGGACATAACATGAGTAATGAAAATTTAGCCCTTAAAGAAGCAGGTTTAAAAGTAACATCACCACGTTTAAAGATTTTAAGTTTATTACAACTACCAGAAAATCAACATTTAAGCGCAGAAGATCTGTATAAAAAATTACTAGATCAAGGTGATGAAGTGGGTGTAGCCACTGTTTACCGTGTATTAAACCAATTTGATGATGCAGGGATAGTTACTCGTCACCATTTTGAAGGCGGAAAATCAGTATTTGAATTAACGCATAAAGAGCATCACGACCATTTAGTTTGTCTAAAATGTGGTGAGGTGATTGAGTTTAATGATCCAATCATTGAAGAGCGTCAAATGCTAATCGCTGAGAAATTTGGTATCAAACTAACCAACCACAGTTTATATCTTTACGGTGAGCCAGTAGATGGTGAGTGTAAACATAAATAGTGGTCACTTCAGTTGAGTTGTTTTCATTGGTAAACAGTTCAACTAGTTAATGACTTGATATTACCCCCGTAAAAAGCCTGTTTTATAACAGGTTTTTTTATACCTATTGCTTTCTGCTTTTATGGTAATAAGCCAACCTCTTTATAATAACGAAGTGCCCCAGGATGAATCGGCGCCGTAAGATATTGCGATACCATTTCCTGCTTTGTTAAACCTTTAAAAGAGGGATGTAATTGAATGAATTCTTGGTGGTGTTCAAATACTGCTTTGACCATTTCATAGGCAATATGATCAGGTAAACTCGCAGTCGTTACAATCGTCGCCCCAACACCAAAGGTGTTAGTTTGCTCTGGGCTACCGCGGTACATACCAGCCGCTATATTGGCACTCTCATAGTAAGCATGGTTTTTAATAAGCGTCGATATTTTTTCACCAGTGACATTAACTAGCTGCGTCTTACAGGCACTAGTGGCTTCTTTTATAGAGCTATTAGGGTGACCAACAACATACACGATAGCATCTATTTTATTATCACAAATCGCTTGGGCTTGTTCACTAGGTGTTAAAGAGGTCAGCTCAGCAAAGTCTGATGCTTGCCAATGATAAAGGTCCAATAACATTTTCATGGTGGCTCGTTGCCCTGAATTAGCAGATCCAATATTAACGCGCTTTCCCTTTAAGTCTTCAAAGTTATGAATATCCGCATCTTCTCTGGCTAATACCGTAAAAGGTTCGGAATGCACTGAGAAGAGAGAGCGAAGCTCAGTAAACTTCCCCTCATCTTTAAATAAAGAGCTGCCATTATAGACATGAAATTGCCAATCAGACTGCACCACTACAACATCAATTTTTTTATTCTTTAACGCTTCTAAATTATAAATAGAGCCCGGTGTGCTTTTAATATCGCAATGGATATTATCAATACCTCTGACTTGATTCAGTAAAAAGCAGATAGCCCCACCGGTTGGATAATACACACCACTAATGCCACCCGTGCCTATTGATACATATTTATCTTTAGCAAGCGCAACAGAGGATGAGGCGATAAGTATCAAGCCTACCGCTAGAGTATGAATTAACAAGGAGGAACCTTTCAATAAGCCGTTATGTTTATTCAGCTTATTAAATAAAACCCCTTTTAGTGTGGCACTGGTTTTAATCATATTATTTTTTTAACAAGCACCTTAGAGTTACGCTTCAGGTTATACATCTCTTTTTTAGCGTTCGGTAAATGACTTATCTCAGCAAACACAAAACCACGCTCTCTAAACCAATGAATACTTTGTGTGGTTAAAACAAAAATAGATTCTAAGCCTAACTGTCGACCTCTTCGTTCTACATGCGCGACTAAGTTATCGGCACGCGCCGCTCTACGGTATTTAGGGTGGCTCACTAAACAAGCTAACTCCCCGGTTTTATCATCTGGGAATGGATATAAAGCAGCACAGCCGATCACCATGCCGTCTCGCTCTACGATAAAGAAAGATTCAATCTCATTTTCCAATAGTTCACGAGAGCGTTTAACCAATATCCCCTGCTTTTCAAGAGGTTCAATTAATTGCAACAAACCACCAATATCATCAATGGTCGCTGGACGAATTTGCTCATAACTCTCTTTCACTATTTGCGAGCCGGTACCATCACGAGTAAATAGTTCTTTTAATAAAGCCCCATCTTGATGGTAGCTGAGAAGATGACAACGTGTTACATCTGCTTGGCAAGCAGC
The DNA here is from genome assembly GCF_003318165.1 of Psychromonas sp. B3M02. Classification (GTDB taxonomy): domain Bacteria; phylum Pseudomonadota; class Gammaproteobacteria; order Enterobacterales; family Psychromonadaceae; genus Psychromonas. The sequence continues at coordinate 20,927 of NZ_QOCB01000147.1, read as the reverse complement.
AACAGCGGCACGTAAAAAACGTAAAGTCCCCGATGCTTGTCCTGATAATAGTTCGTTTCTATCAATATGTTCTTGTGCTTGTTCAGGCAATAGCTCTGAAATAACATTGCCCTGTTCATCTAACACACCTTGGTTAGAGCAGAAGCCAATGAGTTTGTCGGCTTTTAAATCAATGGCAACTTGTGTCGCAACCTCCTCCGCTAACAGGTTAAATACCTCGCCAGTTACCGAATAACCAATAGGAGAAATAATCGGAATTGCACCAGAAGATAGCTGAGTACGTAAGCCTTCAACATCAATACGTCTAACCTTGCCTGCATGACACAAGTCGATGCCATCTTTAACACCAATAGGTTGTGCTGTGACAACATTGCTGATCACAGTGCGAATCGCGGCACCTTGCATAGGAGAGTTCACCAGCCCCATTGATAAACCAGCCTGTAACTCTATCTGTACTCGCCCGATTGCTTGTTTGATTAATTCTAAGCTGCGATCATCGGTGATTCGAACATCTTGATAGAACTCACTGCTGTGACCATTCATCTCTAGCTGTTTTTGAATTTGCGGACGGACACCGTGCACTAACACCAACTTAACGCCTAAGCTATTAAGTAGTGCAATATCATTGATAATATATTGAAAGTTATCTGTTTCTAATGCTTCACCACCAATCATTAACACAAAGGTTTTATGACGATGCGCATTAATATATGGCGCTGAATTACGAAACCAATTAATCAGTTGTGTTGAATTTGTTACTGCTTCCATTTCCCTACCTATTAATCACAACAATTGACAATTCATACTAGACGATAGAGTTTATCAATTAGAAGTTTATGTTTGCAAAACAATTGTTTAAAGAATGTTAAATAAACGAGAAAATACCAATAATGCCTTTTATGCTTCCCTATCATTACTGAACACAGGCAATGATAAATGGTAATAAATAGCACACAGTCTTAAGGATAAAGTACCTAGCATAGCAATCGCCATGGAGAAAATAGGCCCTAGTGCAATATAGTCACATAACACATATAACGTCGCCCCTAAAATAGAGGCGGTTGCGTAAATCTCCTTTTGCAATACAAAGGGGATTTGTCCACTTAAAATATCTCGAATCATGCCCCCTACAACACCTGTAATACAGCCCATGACGATAGCAACCGGCCCACTAAAACCTAACATCAAGGCTTTTTGCGCACCAACAATGGTGAATATAGCGAGACCAAAGGCATCAAAAATAGGTAACAGATACGCTGGAAAACGATGGATTCGATGCAACCATAACACACTCACTAAAGCACTTAGGAGAATCACGTAAATATAAGTGTTATCAACAATCCAAAATACTGGTGTTGCGCCCATCATCATATCACGTAGCGTACCACCACCAATACCAGTAACCCCGGCTAATACGGTAATACCAAAAGGGTCCATTCGTAATCTGGTCGCCACTAATACACCAGAAATAGCACAGGTTATAACCCCGATTAAATCTGAAATATAGATGAAGTTTTCTAACATATGATTGTTAATTCCTAGGTAAATATAAGTTAATTTTCACGCATGTTATAACAAATAGAATACCAATCACACTAAATAACTTGTGGTGATTATATTACGCTGTTTGGCTCATAAAAATAGCCCCAGCAGAAGACAGAAACAATGGCATTTGATTGATAAATACTGATTAGCATTAAGAGGTTATAATAAAGCTGGTTGAGTGGGGAATTGGTACTTACTTTATAGGGGGGAGATAAAATAAGTACCAATTTAATAATCGCTAATAATAGCCATTATTTTAAATAGAGAATGATGAACCACACCCACAGGTTGATGTTGCATTAGGATTATTTACTAGGAAACGAGAGCCTTCTAACCCATCTACAAAGTCAACGGTACCGCCTACTAAGTATTGTAAACTCATTGGATCAACCGCTAAAGTCACTCCACAGTTTTCAATTAAGGTGTCATCGTCATTAATTTTTTCATCGAAAGTAAAGCCATATGAAAAACCAGAACAGCCACCACCAGTTACATACACTCGTAACTTAAGATCAGGATTATTATCTTCTGCAATCAATGTTTTTACTCGATTTGCTGCGCTATCACTGAAATAAATCGGTAATGCCATTTCTACTTCACTTGTCATTTAACTTTGTAATCCTATTAATGTGCCCAAGGCTATTATCTAATGCTTGACTAGTTTGTTCAAGTATTAGCAGTAGTTTATCTATGCTAGTTATTCCGATTGAGTCGCTAATTCTTCTAAAGAAGTCGCCCCATCTTCAATAAAGTTCTTCCAATCGTATACTTTTTCAATACGTTGTGAACGACTCCATTTTGACGCTTTAGCTTCAGCGACCACAAAAATTTGCTCAACTGTTGCTTGTTCAGGCAAGGTAAAACTGCCTTTGAGGTGCTGGAAGTATTTAAACTTAAAAGCAGAATCAAAATTGGTATTAAGATCTTTTAAGCTGATTTTCTGATCGCCATCGGCACTAGCAAAGGTGATTTCAACTTTGCCATTTAATTCATGTCGCCCTTTTTGGCCTTGCATTAATACCACTTCAAATAACCAGGTCCCCTGCTCTTCACCAGCAGTAACATCAAAGGAGTAGATATTAAGCCCTGCTTTTGACAGTTCAGGCGCCACCACTTGCTCATAAAAATACAGCTTGTTGTTGCTTGCATCTAAGGCATTATTCAACGTAAGGTTTTCTTTTTCTAATACGCTATGCACTTGTTTTTCAGAGTTATAATCTGCTTGTATTAGGTTAAGACGCTCAGTGAGTTGAGTATTCTCTAAGGTCAGGCTTTCTACATCTAAGGCTAATGATTGCACCTTATGTTGTAGAATATCCTGCTTAAACTTACCGACCATAAAGCCAAAATAGATACAGATCAGGCTGATCACCAACCATTTTAAAAAGCTTATTTTAAATTGCTTCATCACTTTCTTCTTACTTATCCTGCTTGGCGTATTTACCAGAAACACGTCCCATCGCTTTATCTGTTGCTTCTTGACGTTTAGCACGCATAGCTAGTTTTAAGGTTCTTTCTAATAATTGCGTATAGATAGGTCGTCCACCTAATGTTTGAGCCACCATGGTAGCCCCTAAACAGGTCACAATTAATGGCAGAATCATTTCATAGTTACTGGTCATCTCAATAACCAATAATATTCCCGTAATAGGAGCACGTACTGTTGCAGCAAATAGCCCGCCCATACCAGCAATCGCAAATGCACCAGGCTCAGTGATTAAATCAGGGAATAAAGCTTGAGCAATAACCCCAAACAACATACCAAATAATGTGCCTAAAGCCAGTGTTGGAGCAAATACACCACCCGGTGCGCCTGAACCAAAACTGATTAAAGTGGTAAAAGTACGTACTAAGAATAGAAGTAATAATCCACCGGCTAAGAAGTGCCCACCTTCAACATGTGGTATCAACTCAATACCACTAAAGGCAACATCTGGCGCAACAATCGATAACGCCCCAAAGATAGCGCCAAGGAATGCACCAATGCCAACAAAATACCAGCGACGACCTTTATGGATAGAAAGATAAATATCCTGCGTAGCTAGAATCATTTTATTAAAATAGATGCCAATAACACCAAAGCAGAAACCTAAAATAAGGTAAAAACCCAGTGTATGTAAATCGGGATGAGAGTATTGAGTAACGGTTACCACCGCGTCTTGATCTGTAAATAGACGCATCACTATGGTCGCCATCACCGCACTTAAGAAGACACTTTTAGTAGAGGTTAAACTATAATTAAACTGCGAACGCATCTCTTCGATAACAAACATAATACCAGCCAGTGGTGCATTAAAAGCAGCCGCTAAACCACCCGCAGCACCTGCCGCTAGTAACGCTTGTGCATCCACTTTATTCACTTTAAATATATCTGAAATCATACGCCCGACATTGGCGCCCAGTTGCACCGACGGTCCTTCTCGCCCCAGCGCCATACCACTGCCTAAGGCTAACAAACCACCCATAAATTTGACTGGGATAACGCGTCTCCAACGTACTGGACGCATTCCTTCCATGGCACCTTCAATTTCTGGAATACCACTACCGCCCGCTTCAGGGGCAAAACGATGAGTAATGTAGAAAGCCGTGGCGGCCATGATCGAGGAAACAGGAATAGCAATTAACCAAAGGGGAATATCACCTTCACCATAACGGTGAATAAAATCTAAGCGCATTTCAGAGACTAAAATAATACCATGGTCAAATAAAGCAGAGACACTACCAGCAAGTAACCCGATAAAAACAGATAACCAAATTAATAACGCACTACTTTTACGGGTAAAGAAACGATCAATGAAACTTTTAATTCCATTAACAAACACAATGGGCACTGCTATTTTCATAATTGCGATACAACCTAAAGCAAAAAAGCGGTAAAAAACCAGTATTATAAAAAGAATAGTCACTCGTAGACTTATTCCTGCCATGTTAGCAAAGATTTTACAAAGAAACCCTGTTAAAAAGCACTGATCTAACTACTTTCTCAGTTGCATCTTGTTTTTTCATGGGTATATTGCTGTTTTAATCATTTTAAAAATCATTAATAGGAAATTATGAGCAAATCATCAGAGTTATTTAATCGAGCACAATCTATTATTCCCGGTGGCGTAAACTCGCCGGTTCGCGCATTTAATGGCGTTGGTGGCGGCCCATTATTTATACAAAAAGCACAAGATGCTTATATCTATGATGTTGATGATAAACAATATATTGACTATGTTGGCTCATGGGGCCCAATGATCTTAGGGCATAACCACCCTGCGATTAAACAAGCTGTGATTGAGGCAGCAGAAAATGGGTTAAGTTTCGGCGCACCCACTGAAATTGAAATCACCATGGCTGAAAAAGTGCAGCAACTAGTCCCTTCTATGCAACAAGTGCGTATGGTGAGCTCAGGTACAGAAGCAACCATGAGTGCAATTCGTCTTGCCCGTGGTTACACTAATCGCGATAAAATCTTAAAGTTTGAAGGTTGTTACCATGGTCACGCTGATTCTTTGTTAGTAAAAGCAGGCTCAGGCGCACTAACTTTAGGCCAACCAAGCTCGCCAGGAATCCCAGCTGATTTTGCAAAACACACATTAACCGCGAACTTTAATGACCTTGCTTCGGTTAGAGCTTTATTTGAAGAATACCCAGAGCAGATTGCTTGTATCATCGTTGAACCAGTAGCAGGTAACATGAACTGTATTCCGCCAGTGGAAGGTTTCCTGGAAGGCTTACGTGACATTTGTGACCAATACCAAGCACTGTTAATCTTTGATGAAGTAATGACAGGTTTTCGTGTTGCATTAGGTGGCGCACAAGCCCATTACAGTATCAAACCAGACCTAACCACACTTGGTAAAGTGATTGGTGGCGGTATGCCTGTGGGTGCTTTTGGCGGTAGTCATAAAGTGATGCAATTTATCGCACCAACTGGCCCTGTTTATCAAGCGGGTACTTTGTCGGGTAACCCGATTGCCATGCATGCTGGCTTAGCGTCACTAACCGCACTTGATTCACCTGAATATAAACAACTAGCAATCAAAACGAAACAACTAGCCGAAGGCCTTAAACAAGCTGCTAAAGAGGAAGGTATTCCATTAAGCATTAACTACACGGGTGGTATGTTTGGTTTCTTCTTTACTGAAGAAGCTGAAGTGACTAACTTCCAACAAGTGTGTGCTTGTGATGTAGAACGATTTAAAAAATTCTTCCACCTAATGTTAGAAGAAGGTGTTTACCTAGCACCTTCAGCTTTTGAAGCGGGCTTCTTATCGTTAGCACATACAGACCAAGATATTAGCAATACCATTGCCGCTGCTAAAAAAGCTTTTGCACAACTATAAATTTTAAAGAAATACCAAAGCAGATTATTCACTCATACAAGTACAGTGATTAATCTGCTTTTAACCACTAAAAAGTCACCTCTTTCTTACCTTCACCGTTGTTTTTAAGCAAAAAACACCATATTTCATCCACACAAATTCATTTCTATTTCTGTCTTGCAATACAACTACTGTATACTCTACCTTTAACTAGTTATTTTTAATTACAGGGTTGTAAAATATGAGTGAAGTCATAGACATGAGTTTAGAAGGCATTGAGCAACTATCGCTCGCTAAATTTACTGAAGATGCCTACCTTAACTACTCCATGTATGTGATCATGGATCGTGCCTTACCGCATATCAGTGACGGTTTAAAACCTGTTCAACGACGTATCGTGTATGCGATGTCTGAATTGGGGTTATCTGCTTTAGCCAAATATAAAAAATCAGCACGTACCGTAGGTGACGTATTAGGTAAATACCACCCACATGGTGACAGTGCCTGTTATGAAGCCATGGTATTAATGGCTCAACCTTTCTCATACCGTTACCCATTGATTGATGGTCAAGGCAACTGGGGTGCTCCCGACGATCCAAAATCATTTGCCGCGATGCGTTATACAGAGTCACGTTTATCTGCATTTTCTGAGCTACTACTATCAGAGATTGGACAAGGCACCACAGATTGGAAACCTAACTTCGATGGTACCTTAAAAGAGCCTGAATTATTACCTGCTCGTTTACCGCATATCCTATTAAATGGGATCTCAGGTATTGCCGTTGGTATGGCTACGGATATTCCGCCACATAATGCCCGTGAAGTGGCTGCTGCTTGTTTACACTTAATCGACAATCCAAAAGCACAACTTGAAGACTTGATGGAATTTGTGCAAGGCCCAGATTACCCTACTGAGGCCGAGATCATTACTCCACGTAAAGAGATTATCAATATCTACAAAACCGGTCGTGGTAGCTTTAAAAGCCGCGCCGTATTTGCCGTAGAAAATGGCGAGATAGTGGTAACAGCATTACCTCATCGAGTGTCTGGCGGTAAAATATTAAAAGATATCGCGAAACAGATGCAGGATAAAAAACTGCCGATGGTGGCAGATTTACGTGATGAATCTGACCATGAAAACCCAACTCGCTTAGTTATCATTCCTCGCTCAAATCGTATTGATATCGAAGCCTTAATGAATCATCTATTTGCTTCTACTGATTTAGAAGTTAGCCATAAAGTTAACTTAAACATGCTAGGGCTCAACCAACGTCCTAGTGTAAAAGGGCTAGTAACTATTTTGAGTGAATGGCTAGTGTATCGTCGTAATACTGTACGTCGCCGCTTACAATACCGCTTAGATAAAATATTAGCCCGTGTACATATTTTAGAAGGCTTATTAGTTGCTTACTTAAATATTGATGAAGTGATTGAAATCATCCGTACTTACGATGATGCAAAAGCAGAATTGATATCACGCTATGACTTATCTGAAACACAAGCACACGCTATTTTAGAAATCAAATTACGTCAATTAGCTAAGCTTGAAGAGATTCAAATCCGTGGTGAAATGGCTGAACTATCGGAAGAGCAGAAGAAATTAGAGTTATTACTTGGTTCAGACCGTCGTCTTAATACCTTAGTGAAAAAAGAGATCAAAGCTGACGCTGAAAAGTATGGCGATGATCGTCGCTCGCCTATGGTGGAAAGAGAAGAAGCTAAAGCTTTAACTGAAAAAGAATTAATGCCAAGTGAATCAGTAACTGTCGTATTATCAACCCAAGGTTGGGTGCGAAGTGCAAAAGGTCATGATGTTGACCCACAAGCATTAAGCTTTAAAGCGGGTGACGAGTATTTAACCAGCTGCCAAGGTAAGAGTAATCAAAGCTGTTTATTCATTGATACCTCTGGGCGAGTATATTCGCTTGATGCGCATTCATTACCTTCAGCACGTACTCAAGGTGAACCACTTACTGGTCGCTTTAATCAAAATGAAAACGTGCCTTTTGCCTGTGTATTAATGGGTGATGAAACAGATCGTTATATTATCAGCAGTGACCACGGTTATGGTTTTATTGCTAATCTAAGCGACATTAATAGCCGTAACAAAAATGGTAAAGCGTTAATCAACTTAACCACTAACGCACAGCTTATCGCACCACAGAAACTGTCTAATAATAAAGATGATTTGTGTTTAACTATTAGTAATGAAGGCCGTATGTTGATCTTCCCTGTTGCTAGCCTGCCAAGTTTAAGTAAAGGTAAAGGTAACAAGATGATTAACATCATGACAGCAAAAGCGACTAAACGAGAAGAGTTTGTTACTATGCTGAAAATTATATCACCAGAGAGTGCAGTCACCCTTCATGCAGGGAAACGCAAGCTCACCCTTAAACCAAATGATTTAGCCCATTATCAAGGTGAGCGTGGTCGTCGCGGTAATAAATTACCACGTGGATTGCAGCGCGTTGATAATATTGAAATCATCACCTCTGAACCTGAACAAGAAGAGAATTCATAAACTATGTTATTTATTATCAGAGCAATTTTAATTATTGCTGTCGTTATTTTAATGAGCGTGTACTCACTGTTTTACTGCATTTTGAGTCCACGTAACCCTAAAAATACTTACCACTTTGCTATGCTATTTAGCAAAATGTCACGTTTAGTGGGCTTAAAAGTCACCATTAGAATACCTGAAAGTGCTAAAAATAATGGCTCAGTGGTGTATATTGCAAATCACCAAAATAACTACGATATGGTAACCACTACGGGTGCTGTTCAACCTGGCTCAGTTACTATTGGCAAAAAGAGCTTAGTGTTAGTGCCTTTCTTTGGCATTATCTACTGGTTAACCGGTAACATCTTAATTGACCGAGATAATAAAGATAAATCAAAAAACACCATTACTGACGTGGTTAATCAGATGCGTGCAAAAGACCTAGCGGTATGGATTTTCCCAGAGGGAACCCGTAGCCGAGGCCGTGGTTTAATGCCATTTAAAATGGGGGCTTTCCATACGGCACTGCAAGCGGGTGTTAACGTAGTACCTACCGTTATTTCAAACACACATGATCAAGTTAAACTAAATCGTTGGGACAACGGTGAAGTAATTGTTGAGATGTTAGAGCCGATTGATATTACTCAATACAAAAAACGTGAAATTCGCCGTTTAATGAATGACTCTCATGAGATAATGCTAGCGAAATACAAACAACTTAATAAAGAAGTTAACCGCCCAGATAACAACCCAGGTTGTTGCGATTAACTAAAACGTACAGATACGAGTGGCTGGCAACAGGTCTACGCCACAACCGTAAACCTTGATATAGAAGAGATAAACATGTCAGAAGAACTTACATTTGAAGAGCTATTAGCCGAGTTTGCTGAAGAGACTGCCGATATTGTAGAAGCCGTGTTGGAAGATGGTAGTAACCCAGATGCAATTTATATGATCGAACACCACCTTTCTTGCGACAACTTTGATGTCCTAGAGAAAGCCGCTGTTGCGTGTTTTAAAAAGGGTTATGAAGTAACCGACCCAGAAGAATTAGAGTTAGAAGATGGTTCAATCATTTTAAGTTTTGACGTGGTAGTTGAAATGAATCTTGATGAAGAAGCGATTTATGAAGATGTGGAAAGACTACTGACATTAGCACAATCTTTTGGTATCGATTACGACGGCTGGGGCACTTACCCAGAAGAGTAATACCAATCATAGTAAGTAACTGATCTATTTTACTTGTTAAAACAACTTATTTTTTCGTTGTAAGTTTCGTATAGGGAACAACCATTTACATCAACTTACGCCTCAAACTAAGCCATTTTTCCGGCGCAAAATTTAGATCAGTTATTTAATACAATTGGTATAATATCGATTATTACTATCGCTGATATAAAAAAACCAAGCTAATAGCTTGGTTTTTTTATATATAATACTAAATAGAGTTATTCTGCTTCAGCAGTTTCAACCTCTTTTTGTTGAAAGTTTTCCACTAACGCATTTTTAAGTACCATTGCTTCAATTTCTAAACCACACAACTCTTGGTCCCAGTTAACGCCTGCAAACACTTGTTGTTTTTGCATGCCATCTAACCAAGATTCAAAAAAAACGTCCAATGCGATGCTTTGTACTTGGTAGTCAGCCCACTCTTCATTTTGTAATTTAGCCGCTTGTTTTGCATCAGACCAAAAAAGATAAACGGCAGTCGCGTCTTTATTATCATGTGCATGGCAGTTTGCCCAACCTTGGTTTTCATCAAATAAACCAAATAACTCACCTTGCTCGGCAACTTGCTCAACAAATAGCTCAGCATTCTTTAAATATTGTTCTTTCATTCTACTCTCTACTTGTCTTCGCTCGATGCATCTAATTTCTTTTCTAACTCAGCAAATTTTGCTTCCATTGCATTAAGTTTTTCACGAGTGCGAAGTAATACTTGTGTTTGTACATCAAACTCTTCACGGCTTACCATATCTAGTTTGCCTAACTGTGCTTGTAACACTTGTTTGATTTTACGATCAATTTCATTACCAAAGCTTTTTACACCTTCAGGCATTGCGTCACTTACTTGCTTTGCGATTTCTTCTAACTTCTGTGGATTTAACATAAAAAAGCTCCTTCAATTATTAACGCATTGTAAACCTCACCCCGAATAAATTCTATGGGAATATAAACAAACTTGGTTTTAGTTAGGAAATGATTAAGCTTCTACGCAATTTAAAAAGGCTTCGATTAAAGGTTCATTTAATCGATTTTTATAACAACATACACCTAGATTAAAAGAAGCTAACTCTCCGTCATAAGACAAACTTTGTACACGGTCTCGCACGGGACTATTTTCCACTACCACATCCGGTGCAACACCAACCCCGCAACCAAGTGCAACCATGCTAATTAACGCTTCATGCCCGGCCACTTTGGCATAAATATGTGGTTTACCTACTTTATTAGAGCGAAACCAGGTATCAAAACGGCGTCTGATAGCACCGTGCTCAGGCAAGATAAAAGGGATATGTTTCCAATCAATCGGTGAATGAGTAATTAATTTAGTCACTGCACAAGGAATTGTTGGGGCAATTAATGACAAAGGAATTTCAGCCAAAGGAATAAAATGCATTCGGTTAGGAAAATTATCAGGGTAAGCGGTGATTGCAAAGTCCACCTGATGTTGCATCACTTGTTCAATAGCCACCGCGCTGTCACCGGTAGTCAGCTTAATATCGACATGTGGATGGTTACGTCTAAAACGTTCTAATATTGGTGGTAAATGACTGTAAGCAGCAGTTACTGAGCAATATAGATTAATCTCACCTTCTAATTCATTGGTGTCTTTTAAAATAGAGTGCTTTAATAATTCCCATTGCTCAATTTGCTGTAGTGCAAATTGCTTAAACGCCACACCCGCATCGGTTAATACAACAGAGCGATTATCACGAATTAATAAACTCGCCCCTAACTCATCCTCTAAACGCTGAATTAAACGACTTAACGTAGAGGGGCTAACGTGCATCGCCAATGCGGTTTTAGAGAAATGCAGGCTTTGACTTAAATGCACAAAAATTTGTAGTGATTTAGTGTCCATGACTAGTACTTTGTTTTGATTGTACTACAGGCAGGGTTTGATTCGCGCCCCACTCGCTCCAGGATCCATCATAAACACTTAATGCATCGTACCCCGCTAACTTAGCCGCTAAGGCAAGAATGCAGGCAGTTACACCTGAACCACAACTAAATACCATGCGCTGTTTTTGTGGCATTAATGCTTCAAATATTTGTGCTAGTTGATAGGCATTTTTCATGGTTTGGTTATGTAACACTTCGCTGATCGGTAAATTAATTGCCGTTGGCATATGACCAGATCGCAACCCTTTACGTGCCTCAGGTACTTCCCCTAAAAAGCGATTTCTTGCTCTCGCATCAATGATTGCTACTTGTTTATCTTTTATAGCATCAACAACTTGCTCGGTATCACTGATTAAGTCGGCATGATAAACCGCTTTAAAATCTCCTTGATGAGCTACTTTTTGTGGTGGTTGAATATTCAAAGGTAACCCCGCCTCTTTCCATGCAGGTAAACCACCATCTAATACTGCCACATGGTTGAAGCCCATGGTTTTAAACATCCACCAAACACGCGGACTAGAGAAAATCCCTAAACTATCATAAACCACAATCACGCTATTATTGTTGATACCTAGTAGCTGAGCAGATAATTCAAAATGTTGTGGGGTAGGCATCATATGTGGAAAAGCTGACTCTTGATCACAAACTTCACGATCAAAATCAAAAAATTGCGCGTTATCGATACGTTCATTTAACCATTCTTGATAACCGTTACGTTGCGTTAATGGCATGTGCCAACTGGCATCTAGCAAGATTAAATCGGGGTGGTCTCTATGTTCTGCTAACCATTGGCTAGAGACTAACTCTCCTGGCAACACCAGTGAAGGCATATAAACTCCTTTTTATACAATAAGTTAACAAATAAAGACAATAGTAAGTGGACCATTAAAAAATACATCATAATCGCAAAATAACCTTCATGATATCGTGATGCTCACATTTGTATGATAAAAGTAAGATTCACTTCACTAAATGCAATACTGCCATTGTATCATTTCATTTAACGCAACGTAACATTGCTAATATATCATTTTGCGCAATACTCGATATGCGTTATAGTGACTCCCGAATTCAAATGACCCCTTATTAAAATGTCATTTCCCCTATTAATTTATTTCGGAGTGCAGCTAACATGGCTAACTACTTTAATACTCTTCCTCTACGTGAGAAGTTACATCAACTAGGTCAATGTCGTTTTATGGATCGCAGCGAATTTGCTGACGGTTGTGAAGCATTAAAAGGCAAAAAAGTAGTTATCATCGGTTGTGGTGCGCAAGGTCTTAACCAAGGTCTTAACATGCGTGACTCAGGTCTTGACGTTTCTTACACATTACGTGCTGAAGCAATCGCTGAAAAACGTCAATCTTGGAAAAATGCAACTGAAAATGGTTTCACAGTTGGTACTTACGAAGAGCTAATTCCACAAGCTGACTTACTATGTAACCTAACTCCTGACAAACAACACACAGCGGTTGTTGGTGCAGTAATGCCATTAATGAAAGAAGGTTCTACACTAGCTTACTCTCACGGTTTCAACATCGTTGAAGAAGGTATGCAAGTACGTGAAGATATCACTGTTATCATGTGTGCACCTAAATGTCCTGGTTCTGAAGTACGTGAAGAATACAAACGTGGTTTCGGTGTACCAACACTAATCGCTGTTCACCCTGCAAATGACCCACAAAACCACGGTTTAGCATGGGCTAAAGCATACGCATCTGCTACTGGTGGTGACCGTGCTGGTGTTCTTATGTCTTCTTTTGTTGCTGAAGTTAAATCTGACCTAATGGGTGAGCAAACTATCTTATGTGGTATGTTACAAACTGGCGCAATCTTAGGTTTTGAAAAAATGGTTGCTGACGGCCTTGAGCCAGCATACGCTTCAAAACTAATTCAATACGGTTGGGAAACTGTAACTGAAGGTCTTAAATACGGCGGTATCACTAACATGATGGATCGTCTATCTAACCCTGCTAAAATCAAAGCATTCGATATGTCTTTAGAACTTAAAGATATCCTACGTCCGCTATTCAACAAGCACATGGATGACATCATTGAAGGTGAATTCTCTGCAACTATGATGGCTGACTGGGCTAACGATGACGTTAACCTACTTAAATGGCGTGCAGCAACAGCTGAAACTGGTTTTGAAAAACAACCAGCTGGTGACATGGAAATCGATGAGCAAGAGTTCTACGACCACGGTATCTTCCTAGTAGCAATGATCAAAGCAGGTGTTGAACTTGCATTTGAAGCAATGACTGCATCAGGTATCATCGAAGAGTCTGCATACTACGAGTCTCTTCATGAAACGCCACTAATCGCTAACACCATCGCTCGTAAGAAACTTTACGAAATGAACGTTGTTATCTCTGATACAGCTGAGTACGGTTGTTACCTATTTGACCACGCTGCAAAACCACTACTTGCAGACTTCGTTAAAGCAATGAACCCTGAGTTCCTAGGTAAAGCATTAACAGTTAAATCTAACTCTGTTGATAACGCTCGCTTAATCGAAATCAACGAAGAGATTCGTAACCACCCAGTAGAAATCGTAGGTAAGAAACTACGCGGTTACATGAAAGATATGAAAACAATCGTTGAAGCATCTAACTAATTTTTAGTTAATTAGCTTTAAGATATTATAAGCCAAGCATTTAGCTTGGCTTTTTTATATCTGTTATAAAGTAAAGAAATTACGTACGCGATGAAAATACAAAAGAGATGGAAGCTATCGTTGAAGCATCTAACTAATTTTTAGTTAATTAGCTTTAAGATATTATAAGCCAAGCATTTAGCTTGGCTTTTTTTATATCTGTTATAAAGTAAAGAAATTACGTACGTGATGAAAACACGAAAGATATGAAAACTACCGTTGAAGCATCTAACTAATTTTTAGTTAATTAGCTTTAAGATATTATAAGCCAAGCATTTAGCTTGGCTTTTTTATATCTGTTATAAAAGTAAAGAAATTACGTACGTGATGAAAACACGAAAGAGATGAAAACTATCGTTGAAGCATCTAACTAATATTTTTAGATAAACTTAAAGATTTTAAGCCAAACATTTAGCTTGGCTTTTTTGTGTCTGTTATAAAGTAAAGAAATTACGTACGCGATGAAAACACAAAAGAGATGGAAGCTATCTTTTAAATAAATTCATTTATTCCCCCTCTAAAACACTAATTAATCATCATTTAATTACCACTTTTTACTTAAATTAACTACACTCTTATCCATAATGTATTTTTTATAAACAACTTTTTAGAGAGCAAGTACATGTTTAAGAGCAAAGCATTAAAGGAAGAAAATAAAAAACTTCAGGACGAACTATTTATTCTTAAACAGGTTGGCCAAAGCCTTAAAGAAGATATGATTCATTTTGAGTTGGATAAAAGCGGGAAGATAACAGCTATCAACGATATGACAGAAACGGAGTTAGGTTTCAAGATCAATGACATTGAAGGCAAACATTTCACAGAAATGGTACCAGAACACTACCGAGATACAGCCCATTTTAAGGCTTTAAAAGCAGCATTACTCTCAGGTAATAGTTGGCACGGCGCCGTGCAAGCAGATAAAAGCAATGGGGAATTGACTTGGCTTAGATCCATAATTGAACCGATTGTAGATGAGCAAAATAATTTAGCTTCATTTGTGGTTTTCTGTACTGAATTAACACGTACTATCGAACACTCACGTCAACAACAAGACACATTAGCGGCTATAAATCGCTCTATGTCTACTATTGAGTTTACACCTACCGGCGAAGTGATCACAGCCAACAGTAACTTTTTACAAGGCATGGGTTATCGCCTAGATGAGATTCAAGGGCAGCATCACCGTATGTTCTGTGACCCTGCAGAAACAAGCACTGATGAGTACCGTCTATTCTGGGAAAAACTAGGCAGTGGTGAAGCGGTCTCTAACCGCTTTAAACGCATTGATAGTGGTGGTCGAGAAATCTGGTTAGAAGCGTCCTATAATCCAATTCATAATGACCGTGGTGAACTCTATAAAATCATTAAATTTGCGACCTTAATTACCTCACAAATAGAGCAGGAACAAGCCGCCATTGAAGCCTCACAAATAGCTCACCAAGTCTCAGGTGAAACACAGGATCAATCGGAGAAGTGTAAAGGCATTATTCAAGATACCATCAATGGTATGCAGCAGTTAACGGAGCAAATGGAAAAAGTCAGTGAAAACATTAAGTTTTTAAATGTGCATTCAGAACATATTAGTAACCTAGCAGGCAGTGTAAAAGGCATTGCAGAACAAACTAATTTATTAGCACTTAATGCTGCGATTGAAGCGGCTCGAGCTGGTGAACAAGGCCGTGGTTTTGCAGTGGTTGCAGATGAAGTAAGAAGCCTAGCCTCACGCACCAACACCACCACTGAAGAGATCAGTAAAGTGGTCAACGATAACGTGCAACAAATGGCAGAGGCTGTGAGTTTAATAGACCAATGTAAAAGAGAAGTAAGCAATGCTTTAGAGTTTTCAACAGAAGCTGGTATCACTATGGAAGATATACAAAATGGTGCAACACGAGTGGTTGAAGCCATTGAGCACTTCAATGAAAATGTTCGTGTTAAGTAAAAATCATCAATAAAAAAACAGTGCTTACGGCAAATATAAACGTAAGCACTGGTAGGAAAGTGGCATGCTTAAAGGGGGAGTTAGCTTCTGTTTAGGCAAAAATGAAAAGAAGTACCTTTGCCGATTTGGCTTTCTACACGAATCTCAGAGTGTAATAAACGTAATAACTTTTGGGTGATTGCTAACCCTAAACCACCATGTTCTTTTTTATCGAAGATGGCATTACTTGCACGGTAACGTGCATCAAAGATATAAGCTAATTCATGCTCATGAATCCCAGTTCCATTATCGCTGAGCGTAAGATGTAACTTGTTGTTATCCTCTTCGTTCACTGCAATACTGATACAACCGCCCTGATGACTATGACGAATGGCATTATCAATCAAGTTACTTAACACTCGCTCCAATTTACCAATATCCGTGTACACCATATAATCACAATGCTCAGGGGCAATGTTTAGCTTCAATTGTTTATCTTGCAAACGATGTTGAAACTTAGCCACAATGTCATGCAACAACTCAGGTAACGGGAAGGTTTCCAATTGTAAGGTAACCTGCCCACCATCTAGATGTGCTAATTCAAAAATTTGATCCACCAGCTTTTTTAATTGATTGGCATTTTTAAACGCTATGTCAATAAAGCGCAGATGTTGCTCTTTATCTAAAGCATCACCACGTAACTTAATGGTTTCTAAGTAACCTTGTAAAGCCGCCAAGGGTGTACGTAAGTCGTGAGAAAGATCCGTTAACATCTCTCTTCTGGTTTTATCAATGGATTGCAGTTGTACAAATTGATAATTAATTTGTTCAGCCATCTCATTAAAAGCATCACCGAGTTCATGGATCTCGTTATGTTTTGCAGCAGGCCACTGTTGCAACTCTACTTTGTTCTTTTCAAATCCGGCTTTTTTAAAAGCACGGATATTATTGGTCAACTGTTTTAAAGGATTAGTTAAAATACGTAATAAGATGATCGATACTAAAAAGAAAGCGACCACCACAGCTAATATAAAAATAACCGATTGCGAGCGCAGTAAATCAGACTCTACATCAGCAAAAGCGGAGTCATAGGCTTGACCTCCAATGATCACATATAAATACCCTTGTAGGTTTTCATCGTTATAAATAGGTGCCGCAGAGAATATTTTCTGCTGATTACTATCACGAGGATCATCACCATAAATAGGCAATGATTTTTTACGATTGATAAAATCCACTAAGGGTGCCACATTAATCTGTTGGCGCTTTATTGCACTCTTTTCAGCAGAGTAGCTAACTAATTGGCCACTTGGAGAAATAAAATAAAATTCAAAACTAGGCCCTAAAATCATTAAGCTATGAAACAGGTTTTTAAGCGCACCTTTGTCATAAACCCCCTCTTTTAATAATGGGTTATCGTGACCTAAATGTTCAGCAAGTTCTAGATGAAGACGCTGCTCCGCTTCGTGATGAGAGCTTTTTTCTAAAGTCTTAGTCCACCAAGAAACTACACAGGTGATGGCAATAAACAGCAGTACTAAAGCTAGAGTCATGCGTTGATAAAGGGACACCTTCATTAAGCGACACCTTCCGGACTAAACTTATAACCCACACCAAAAACGGTTTGGATGATATGTGGGAATACTTTGTTATTTGAATTAGGTTGACCAGCCACTAACTTGTTACGAAGACGATTAATATGTGAATTTACAGTGTGCTCATAACCACTATGCTGATAACCCCACACTTTATCCAATAGTTGTGTACGTGAGAATACTTGCCCAGGGTGTTGAGCCATAAAGCTCAATAGGTCAAATTCAGTGGAGGTTAACTCTAAACTCTGTTCACGCAACACCACTTCATGGGTGCGCTGGTTAATCATTAATTGGCCATGACAAATAACGCTGTTATCGGCTACCGGCTCTTGAGTTTGGTTATTTTGTAAAAGATGAACACGGCGTAGTAAGGCATGTACACGTGCTTGTAACTCTCTTACGCTGAAGGGTTTCGCCATATAATCATCGGCCCCTAACTCTAAGCCTAGGACACGATCTAATTCTGAGGTTCTTGCGGTAAGCATTAAGATTGCTTGAGCAGGTTTACTCTCTCTGACTTTACGACAAACATCTAAACCACTACAGCCAGGTAAATTCAGGTCTAACATTAATAATGAGTAATCATTTTCTAAAGCTTGTTTAATCGCATCTTCGCCATTATCACAATGTGTTACTGCTAAACCAAGATCCTCCATATTCACCTTAATTAACTCTGCAATGTCTTGGTCATCTTCTACGATTAAAATACTATCTGCCATTTTCAACTCTCTAAGAAAGAGACTTATTGAAGGTTAAAGCGGTTAACAATCAATAAGTCACACTAGTTTACCTGGTACGAGTGATGGTAACTGACATAACAGGGTTATCGAATTTCTGTTGGTAAGTTAACGCCGATGTAGTTAAACCATCATCACTACTCACAATCCCTGGGTGCATTGTCACTATATCTATATCATCTCGTTCAGCATTAAAGGCTTCGCCAGCAGTCCCATCCGAAGAGGCTGCGTTAGAAGCTGGACCTGGTACAGTATCAGCCGTTTCTGTATTTGCTTCAGTACCTGCATCATAAGCCACTGTTTGGTAGGTGACTGAATCATTCAGCGCTAAATCTGTTAAGTCCACTTGGTTAAGACCGGTGAAAGCATCATTACTATTTCCTAACATGCTAACAAATGATAAATATTTTACATTATCGGTGTAACTCACTGTAATTGAGGTAGATGTACCATAGGTAATACCGCCACTAGCACTCGCTGAACTGAGAATAAAGCTAGTGTCACTTAATATTTCACTCGCATCCCCTGATTCTGCTAATAGCTCTAGTGCCTCAGAAGCAGATTCACCAACGGTAAACAGCGCGCCAGTATTGTGTAAGAGTAATGATGGTGGTGAAATAGGCTGACCATTGGTTAGGTTCTTTAATACCACTTCATACTCTACGGGTGTTTCAATTATAGTCACTGTATCAGAGTCATCATTACATGCTGCTAACGCTAACCCGCCAAGGGTTGCTATAGTGACTTTAGCAAATTTACTCATAAAGCCTCCTATTCAACAACGACAGTCAATTTAGCAACAGGGTTTAACCAACGATGTGAACTATTGTCTAAATCACTAATGCCACCTTCCGCATCATCATCCCCCACAACACCAGGGTGAATATGCACAGTTGCATTGCTGATTTCTGTTGTCACACCTGAACCGCCTGAACCTGCATCACCACCAGGAAAGGCTGGGATACTTGCCGCTAATTCATCATTGGCTTCTGTTCCTGCATCATAAGCATTCAAGAAAACAGTGTAAGTACCGGCTTCACTTGGGATCTCCCAGCTATCTAAACCAATAAAGGCATCATTGGTTGGAAGCATCATAGCGGCAACAGATAGGTAATCGTTACCACTTGAATTACTTAATACAAAACTAGTGGATTCACCTGATGCTAATAAACCATCAGCAGGATTTTCAATAACATCTGCACCCGCATTACCTAAGATACTACTTACACCAGAGATATCACCACCTTCTGCTAACTCCTCTAACTCGGCTGTTGCCGCTGTGGTGGTTTCAAAGATTTCAGTCGCTGAATCATGTGCGCCCGCAACAATTGGAGTGAAATAGATATTATGCGTTAAGTTAGTGACAGTAACCGTTAAATCTTGTGCTTGAGTGGTTGCCGAAAATAGCCCCAAAAGTCCAGCCGTAATAAAATGCTTGTTTGTCATGTTGAAACTCCCTTTTATCTTAAGTTAAGTGTGCTTAGTTGATGAAGAGAGTATGGCGAGTAGATATCACGAACTTATCACGCAATATTCACTATTTTGTTGTGAAATATTCGCATTCTTATACTTTGATCAAACTAATTGATAAACAGGTAGTTATTTATAATAAGTAGGTGAAATGCTTCCTTTCTTAGCTGGAAAATCAATACTGTTTTTTGCATATTCAATAACAGGCAGTATAATCCTGCTTCCAAAATCAACATGAGTTACCCATGAACGAACAATATGAAAACCGCTTTGGTGGCATTAAACGCTTATATGGCACACGTGCATTAAACAAATTTAAAGACAGCCATGTCTGTGTGGTTGGGATTGGTGGTGTCGGATCGTGGGTAGTAGAATCATTAGCACGCTCAGGTATTGGTCAAATTACCTTAATCGATATGGACGATTTATGTGTGACTAATACTAACCGTCAAGTCCATGCGTTAGCGGACACCGTTGGCCAACAAAAAATTGATGTGATGGCTGCTCGCTGTAAACAGATCAACCCAGATATTATCGTTAACTGTATTGATGATTTTATTGATAAACAAAACTGCTTTGATTATTTAAATAGCAATATGGATTACATCTTTGATGCCATTGATAGTATCCATGCAAAAGTCGCGTTAGTGGCGCATTGTAAGCGTAATAAATACCCATTATTAACCTGTGGTGGCGCAGGTGGACAGTTAGACCCAACACAAATTCAAGTCACTGACTTAGCACGTACGATTCAAGACCCTTTAGCTGCTAAAGTGCGTTCAGAATTACGCCGCCACTTTAACTTTACAACAAACCCTAAACGTAAATTCAGAATTAACTGCGTGTTTTCTACTGAGCAGTTAAGTTACCCAGATTTAAACGGGGAAGTGTGTAAAGAGAAAGCTGAATCAGACGGTAATATGAAGATGGATTGTGCCAGTGGTTTTGGTGCATCAACCATGGTTACTGCTAGCTTTGCTTTTGTTGGTACATCATTTATGCTGAAGAAAATTGCTGAGAAAGCCTAGCGCTTTTAATTTTCACAGTTAATACCAATTGTATTA
>NZ_QOCB01000156.1 GCF_003318165.1 Psychromonas sp. B3M02 | reverse complement strand
GTATTAAATAACTGATCTAAATTTTGCGCCGGAAAAATGGCTTAGTTTGAGGCGTAAGTTGATGTAAATGGTTGTTCCCTATACGAAACTTACAACGAAAAAATAAGTTGTTTTAACAAGTAAAATAGATCAGTTACTTACTATGATTGGTATAAGTTATTGGATACTCTAAAATAAAATTAAATGGAGTTTAAACGATGAAAACGATTCTATGCTTTGGTGATTCTAATACTTGGGGCTACTCCCCTACTCTCACGCGTCGTTATAATGAATCAGAACGATGGACAATGTTGTTGCAATCGCAATTGCCTAATGAATATCGGATCATTGAAGAGGGCTTAAATAGTCGCACCACCGTGTTTGAAGATCCCATTGAAACAGGTAAAAAAGGATTAGATTACCTACTCCCATGTTTAGGCAGTCACCACCCTGATTTAATTATTATTATGCTAGGCACAAACGATGCTAAGTCGAGATACAATGTCACTGCAAGCGATATATCTAAAGGAGCAGCACGCTTAGTTGAAGTTGCACAGCGCTTTGAACCAGGCTTTACCAGAACAGCCCCAGAGGTGCTTTTAATTTCCCCTGCACAGATATTAGAGCTTGAAAATGGTAAAGAAGGCTGGGAAGGTGCTCAAGCTAAATCGGCACAATTTGCTCACTACTATGAGCTACGTGCGACCGAATTAGATTGTCACTTTTTAGACGCCGCTAAGTTTGTGAAACCTTGTGAAAAAGAGGGAATACATTGGCCCCAAGAAGAACATAAAAAACTAGCGAATAAATTGAGTGAATTGATCCCTACAATATTGCCATTGGATAACTGAAAATTAACTAAATAGTGTTTAATAACCTTAGCGAATAGAGTGTATGAATGTTCTATACTTTGTTTAGGTATAGAACACTGCTTGCTAAGGTTTAAGTTAATCTCGCATGAAAAGATTGTATCATTTTTCCCATTATCACAATGATTATTGATCCAATTAAAACAGGGGTTATTAAAAATAACCAGCCTTGCCCAGACATCATAATTAATAACGGATTAGCTCCTGCTGGTGGATGAGTCGTTTTCGTAAAAAGCATCCCACTTACCCCCAAACCTGTTGCTACAGCTAAATCTATTTCTGACACACCAATAAATTGGACAAAGAAAATACCAATAAAAGCTGTAATTAAATGCCCTATAATTACATTTTTGGGTTGTGCTAATGGACTTTGAGGTAAACCAAACACAAGTACTGCAGTTGCACCAAAAGGTGCCATGACTAACGTTATATTCGATAATGTATCACCGACATACAAAAGAAAATAAATAGTTAAAAAGGCACCGCTGCCAGCTATTAGCGGAAAAAATAATTTCATGCCACCTCCACAAAATAGACAAACTTGTCTAGTCTTTATAATAGACAACCCTGTCTTGTTTTGTCAATATAAAACATAGGAGGATAAAATGAGTAAAAAGCGAAAACTATTAATTGATACTTCTTTAGATCTGTTTTATTCCAACAGTATTAACTCTATTGGTATTAATGAAATATTAAAGACATCAGGGGTTGCAAAACAAACTCTGTACAGTCATTTTGAAAGCAAGGAAAGCTTAATACTTTCAGCACTTCAACAAAGACACACAAATTTCATTGAATGGTTAAAAACTAAACTTGATGGAGTAGACTCTAATGAGCAACTAATAATACGATTATTCAATGCGCTAGAAAGTTGGTTTAGAAATTCCGAGAGTATGTTAGGAGATTTTCATGGCTGTTTCTTTATTAATAGCGCCAGTGAATTTAATAATAAACAAAGCAATATTTCGCTATTTTGTAAGCAACATAAACATGAAGTTCGAGAAACGATTAAACAATATATGTCACAAGAAAACCTATTCTTGTTAGATGCGATTTGCATTATGAAAGAAGGAGCAATAACTAATGCATATGTCTCTGGCGATTACTCTTCAGCAATAAAATGTATACGAATACTTAAACAATACGAAAATAACACTGCATTCACTGATTAATAAATAATTTTGTTTCAAAGCGACAATAAACAAAAATCCCATGGCTTATTAAGCGATGGGATTTTTATTTAGAGCTGAATAAGTGGCTTCGCTTATGACCTAAGCATAACACTCTTCTTCTTGTTTGATATTACGGTAAGCCAGTGCAATAGGGTAACCACGTTGCTGAGTATAAAGCTCAGAACGTTTTGTAATGGCTTGGTCTTCAATAGTATCAGTGATTGGGAACAAGCGAGCCCCTACTTTATCTTTATCGACAAAACCTAGCTCTGCTAACTTTTCAGTTAATGCATCAGCACAGGTTAATACTGACGAAGCTTTAACGATTTCACAACGTGCATAATGATTACTTTCAAAAGACACACCAGCGGTACGTAAGGTTGAGTCGTCACCTGGAATCTGTTGCGCACCAAATAAAGGCTTACCAGCGACAGTGGCCGTTTTAAAAGCAGGAATATATTGAGAAATGTGATCGATGGCGCGCTGTCCACGCGTAGTGACCTCGTGCTCTAACCAACCTTTATCTATTTTACGTAAAAACTTCTCATCCAATTGTGGTTGAGAGCTGTTTTTAGCGCTTTCTACTAAGCCGTCTTTAAATAAAGTAATATCTTCGGTCATGCCATGTAATTGCACTAGGTCGCCAGGGTATGGCGTAAATTGAGCCATGCCCTGAGGTGTACCACGCGTACCATGAATAATCACTTCCGGCCAAAAACCGTCAGTACCTTTCCAGTGGGTAACATAAGCAGCTTTAAACTCAACTAAACGGTCACGATTAAAACCTGCTAGGTCGTCAATTTCACCGGTTTTAAAGCCTGCAGCGTTAATCACATAATCAAACTCATGCTCAGCTGGAAGATCATTTTTAGTGTAACCCAGCTGCCATTTTTCAGGCTGTTGTTGTGAGAGTTTTGTTACCTGACTGTTTAAGTGAATCTGACAGTTAGCATTTTTCTCTAAAGATAACGCAGCCGTTGCCCCTAATCGGAAGACATTCCAACCAAACTCTTGCACTAACACCACAGGAAACTTAAGCAAAGATAAGTCAGTATGCTTGGCAAAAGGAATTAACCACTCTTCCGCTGTGCTTGGTACTTTTTTCTCATCTAAAGTGGCGAGGTGCTGCAACTCTTCTAGCTCAACTAAACGGTAATATTCGTTTACTTCACCCAGCACTTTATTTTTACTGTCTTTATCAATTAGCTTTTGATATTCATCTTGCAGCAGCGTTAAACGTGGTAACAGATCCAATGGTTGGCCTGCATCATGTTTTGGCACGGCAATAACCGTGGGTCTGTAATCGATAGAATCAGGATACAAACGTAATGCTTCTATAGACTCTTCTAATAAGGTCACACATTGTTCGTCAGGAATCTCTCTGTATAGATTACCACCCGCATGCAGATGGCAAATTGGAGGACCATTAACTAAACTTGTGCCCTTCTCAAATAGATCTACTTTTAATCCTATTTCGCTCAAGTACAGGGCAATCGAAGCTCCTGCTATACCGCCGCCTATTACTGCAATTTTTTTATCAGACATATCGCTTCTAGTCACTGTTTAACCGTTAATATTTGCGTAAAAAAGAAGAAACTAAACATTCAATGATTATTGCTTAGCATCCGAAAGAGCGTTAACAATATTAGCAAAATCATCAAAGCTAACATCAGGCCCATGTTCGTTAATATCTTCGCCGTAGTTATAACCATAGGTTAAACCAATGCTCTGCATTTTCGCTGCATTTGCGGCTAAAATATCATTTTTAGAATCCCCTACCATGACGCAGTCATCGACAGTGACACTTAACTGTTCACAAGCGAAGTGTAATGGAAGTGGATCAGGTTTACGTTTTTCTAAAGTATCGCCGCCAACTAATAATGAAAATAAACCATTCATTGATAAGCCATCTAAAATAGGTTGAATAAAATCGTAAGGTTTATTGGTAACGATTGCTAACTGGTAGCCTTTTTCTTTTAATGCTTGTAGAGAGCTAACAACATTAGGGTAAGTCACCGTATCCACGCATAGGTTTTTGGCATAAAAATCCAAAAAGATAGCTAAAGACTTTTCTAATAGTGCAGGGTCTAAATCAGGGTCAATCTCAGTTTGTCCAGATAAACCACGTTGTACTAAAATACTTGCGCCGTTACCTACCCAAGAACGAATAATGGCTGGGGAAATCTCTTCTCTACCAATACTAGTTAGCATGTGATTGATTGCTAATGCTAAATCTGGCGCACTATCAATTAAAGTACCGTCTAGATCAAACAGGATGGCTTTTTTATCCGTGAATTTCAAATATAACTCCTACAACATTTTTAATTATTTATATGTGTTCATCTAAGCAGAATGTGTTTAATAACGCCAATAAAATTTGATATTTATCACAATTATTCGCCATTTTAGCCTTTAGTAAGTGATACGAAGATCTCTTAAATTAAGTTCACCGGTTTTTAGATTATTTAGATAGTTTTAATCAATTATTTCATTAGTTATCGCCGATTAAACTTTGTAGTCTAATTGCTGATGATTTCAGAAGAGCAGAGTAGATTTTATGGAGAAAAATAAAGGAAGGTTAAAATACCAGAAAGGAAAGTATCACTAAGGGCAGAGACAATTCATGCCCTTAGTCAGAAGCAATTAAGCTTCGAAGCCACCATGACGAGAGCCTGAATCTGAACCTGAATCAGGGCCTGAACCGTTGGAATCAGAGTCATCATCATTTGTTTCTGTCACTGCAATACTCACGCCACAGATTTGACGATATACAATGCCTAATACGTTTATACAGTATGGAATAACAAACAGTAAACCGATACCAGAGGTGATTAAACCAAACATAAACAGTACACAGAAAATAACTAATAACTGCGTAAATTGCCCAATATTTTTGTGCACTAATTTAAAAGACAATTTTAAGGCCATGACAGGAGAGGCTTTCTTTTCTGCAATCAATGGGTAGACCAAGCAGAATGACATTTTTAAATACAGTAAAACAAGTACAGACAATACAAAGCCTGCACTGCCAAATACTTGTCCGAAAACCATACTCACCGCATTTGTCATTAAATTAACCATCATCGCTGCCAGCGACAATTTCAAGATTATTTTAAAATAATGAAAAAGGTGAAAAGAGTTAGTTTTAAGTCCCACTGAATGATGAACGCCCATCATAATAAGACCGGTCATTATTGGCGGTGCAATCAGTAATGCAAAAACAAAAAACAGACCAATGACTTTAGGATCGGTTAGTGAAGTGTCAGTATCTATAAATAAACTTAATAAAGAAAAAGACGCTAGCATGATAAAAAGACATGCCGAGACAAGCGGTAAAAAATGTTTGCGAGTGATCTTAAAACCATCGCTTAACAATTTTTTTAAATCTAAATGGTACCCTTCAGCCAGTGATTTTTTAATATCACCGCCCAATACAAAATATTTTGAACTCATAACCAAGTAACTTCCCTAAATGAAATAACAGCTGTTCAGCAGCCAGTCATTGTAGGGGGTTCTGGTAGCTTTTCAAGCTTATTCATAATTGCAGCCTCTGATATTAAAGTGAAATTTAAATCAGATCATCAGGTGTTTATTTTAAAATCTGTTTAACTAACTGTGGAACCAGTTCCGTTGCTTTGCCCTGTAGCACTTGGTCAAAATGACTATGTACTTCACTGACTTCTAAATTAACCTCAATGGACTCTGCCCCACTACTTTTGGCTTCCTCTACAAAGCCCGCAGCAGGGTAAACTGTGCCAGATGTACCAATGGCAATAAACAGGTCTGCTTCTGAAAGAGCATGATAGATTTTATCTAAGCCTATCGGCATTTCACCAAACCACACTATATGTGGACGCAAAGGTGATGGATACTGACAACAGGTACACAGGTCATCACTGTTTAAATCCTTTAGCCACTGAATCAGCTGATTAGAGCTAGGACAGCGTGCTTTTAGTAATTCACCGTGCATATGCAATACGTTTTTTGAACCTGCTTGCTCATGTAAATTATCAATGTTTTGTGTCACTAATAGAAACTCACCCTCAAATTTTTGCTCTAATTCTACTAAGGCATGGTGAGCAGCATTTGGTAGGTTGATACCTGAACAAAATTGCTTGCGGCGTTGATTATAAAAATCTAACACTAACTCTGGGTTGCGCTTATACCCTTCTGGTGTTGCTACATCTTCCAGTTTATATCTTTCCCATAATCCATCTTTAGTACGAAAAGTATCTATGCCCGACTCTGCAGAAATACCCGCTCCAGTTAATACCACAATTCTTTTATATTTACTCAAATCTTCGGTCCTAATTGTTTATGGGGGGTCAAAGCACATAAAGTAAGCACTCATATCACAGCACATTGTAATCTGAACAGCGTGACAAATGTGTGTCTGAACTCATGTAATATCATTCATACTAACTAGGCTAGGCAAATTTTAGGCAAAAAAAAAGCCGCAGAGCGACTTTTTCTAGATAGCTTAATGGCTAATCCTAGATTGATAACTAATGGCGAAAACGCTGATTAATTATTTGTTAGGTTTATCTGATAAGCTAGTTTCCACTAACTCTTTCAGTTTCTGACCCGCTTTAAAGGTAACAACTCTTCGAGCTTCAATCGGGATATCTTCTCCCGTTTTAGGGTTACGACCTGGTCGCTCGCCTTTGTCTTTTAGCTCAAAACCACCAAAGCCAGAAATTTTAACTGGCGAACCAGATTCAAGCGTTGATTTAATTTCTTCAAAGAAAGATTCTACAAACTCTTTTGCTTCTCGTTTGCTTAATCCAATTTCTTCCGATAAGTGTGCTGCTATTTCAGCTTTTGTCAGTGCCATAAATTAATCTCTCAAAGATGCATTAAACTCCGTAGAAACCGCTTCAACAATAGAACTAACGCTATCAGCAATCTCTTGTTCTTCCAAGGTACGTGAAGAGTCTTGTAATATTAAGCCTATTGCTAAGCTCTTTTTACCTTCTTCAACGCCTTGTCCTTGGTATACGTCAAACAAGTTTATGCTAACTAGCTCGGAACCGCCAATTTTTTCTATAAATTTTAGGACCTTACCTGCATTTACTTGCTCATCTACCACAAAAGCGAGATCTCGACTGTTCGCTGGGAACTTAGAAATATCACCCGCTTGAGGTAGCTGTCTAGTTAATATACTATCAACTTCTATTTCAAAAACAATAGCTTGCCCATTTAATGCAAAAGGTTTCTTCAAACTTGGGTGCAAACTACCAATATAACCCACATTTACACCGTTACGGTAGATACCTGCAGATTGACCTGGGTGCAATGCACTGTGTTTTTCAGCTTTAAACTCAAAACTAGCATCATCAACGGTTAAATCTAACACAGCTTCTAAATCTGCTTTAAGATCAAAGAAGTCTGCAGCACGAGTTTCCAGTGACCAATGTTCATCACTGACGTTACCAATAATCACACCTGATAACATTGCTTGTTGACGAATACCGTTTTCAGCTTGCTCATCTTTAATGAAACGTAAACCCGTTTCAAATAAACGAACGCGGTTTTGCTGACGTTTTTGGTTTTTAGAGACACTTTCTAATAGACCTGTCCATAAGCTAACACGCATTGCCGACATATCTTTAGAAATTGGGTGCGGTAAAATAAGCGCATCCGCTTCTGGGTGCAATTTAAGTTGCTTGTCTGGGTCAACAAAGCTGTAAGTGATCGCTTCTTGGTATTCACGGTTCACTAACACATCACGGATTTTAGATAATTTCAAACGTGATTCATTGTGAGCAGGCATAGTTAATGCAGCTTGTGGCGCAATATTTGGAATGTTGTTGTAACCAAATACACGTGCCACTTCTTCGATTAGGTCTTCTTCAATCTCCATATCAAAACGATAGCTTGGCGCGACTGCAGACCAACCTTCAGCAGTTTCAGTCACTTCACAACCTAACTGAGTCAAGATTTGCTGAACACGCTCTGCATCAATTGAAATACCGATTAAACGATCTAATTTACTACGACGTAATTCAATAGTTGCTTGTTTTGGTAAATTTGCTTCACTTACAGCCTCTGTGATTGGGCCAACTTGACCACCACAAATTTCAACTAATAACTGTGTTGCACGCTCCATCGCAGTGATTTGTAACAGTGGGTCAACGCCACGTTCATAACGATGAGAAGCATCTGTATGTAGACCGTAACTACGTGCTCGACCAGCGATCGCTAACGGAGCAAAGAAAGCGCTTTCTAAGAAGATATCTGTTGAACCTTCTTGTACACCAGAATCTTGACCGCCAAAAATACCCGCCATCGCTAACGCTTTTGATTGGTCTGCAATCACTAATGTATCTGTATTTAATTTAACTTCTTTACCGTCTAGTAATATCAGTTCTTCGTCTTGATTAGCTAGGCGCACTTCAATGCCACCTTCTAATTTAGATAAATCAAAAGCATGCATTGGATGACCTAACTCTAGTAATACATACTGAGTAATATCAACCACAGCATCAACACTGCGCACACCACAACGACGTAGTTTTTCAACCATCCATAATGGCGTTGTTGCATTTTGATTAATGCCTTTAATTACACGACCAAGGTAACGAGGGCAAGCTTCTGGTGCTTGTAAGTTGATAGCCACTTGGTCATCAATTGATACAGCTACGTTTTCCCAAGTTGGTTGGGTTGCTTCAATGCTATTTAACACTGCTACTTCACGCGCAAGACCGGCAATACCTAAACAATCAGCACGGTTTGCTGTTAAATCTACATCAATAATCACATCATCTAACTGTAAGTATTCACGAACACATTGGCCAATTGGCGCGTCTAAAGGTAGTTCAATGATACCTTCAGCACTTTCTGCCATGCCTAATTCAGACTCACTACACAACATACCAAAAGATGGCTGGCCACGTAGTTTGGCTTTTTTAATTTTAAAGTCACCCGGTAAAACAGCACCGACAACAGCCACGGCTACTTTTAGACCTAAACGACAGTTTTTAGCACCACAAACAATATCGATTAACTCTTCTTCACCGATATTGATTTTAGTCACTTGTAATTTGTCAGCATCAGGGTGTTGACCACATTCAACCACTTCACCAACTAATACTTTAGTAAACTCACCAGCAACAGGATCAACGTCGTCGACTTCAAGACCTGCCATAGTGATTTGATGTGTTAATTCATCACGTGTAATTTCTGGGTTAACCCACTCGCGTAACCAAGCTTCACTAAATTTCATTATTATTAACCCTTATTTGAATTGCTTGAGGAAACGAAGATCGTTTTCGAAGAATGAACGTAAATCATTAACGTTGTAACGTAGCATTGTTAAACGCTCAATACCCATACCGAAGGCAAAACCAGAGTATTTCTCAGGATCAACACCCATTGATTTTAATACGCTTGGGTGAACCATGCCGCAACCTAGTACTTCTAACCAACCGTTTTTACCTTTCACATCTACTTCCGCAGAAGGTTCTGTGAATGGGAAGTAGGATGGACGGAAACGAATCTCTAAATCTTCTTCGAAGAAGTTGTGTAAGAAGTCATGCAGAATACCTTTAAGCTGTGTAAAGCTTACGTTTTCTGCAATCATCAAGCCTTCAACTTGGTGGAACATTGGTGTATGTGTTTGGTCGTAATCATTACGGTAAACACGTCCAGGAGAGATAATACGTACTGGTGGCTTCTGTGCTTCCATAGTACGGATTTGCACACCTGAAGTTTGTGTACGAAGTACTAAATCAGGGTTGAAGTAGAAAGTATCGTGATCAGCACGTGCTGGGTGATGCGGTGGAATGTTTAATGCGTCAAAGTTATGGTAACCATCTTCAACTTCAGGACCATCTTTTACTTCAAAACCTAACTCACTAAAGAACTCAACGATACGATCAGTGGTACGAGTTACAGGGTGAACGTTACCTTGCTTAGTACCACGACCAGGTAGTGTTACGTCAATCGTTTCTGAGGCTAGTTTGGCATTTAAAATTGCCTCTTCCATGCCTTTTTTACGTTCAACTAATACCGCTTGAATCGCTTGTTTTGCCTTATTAATTAATTGACCTGCAGCTGGTTTCTCAGCAGGTGGTAATTTACCTAAGCCTTTCATTTGCTCAGTCATTAGGCCTTTTTTACCCAGATACTGTAAACGAATCTCTTCTAATTCATTAGTATCTGCGGCGTTTTCGATCTGTTGTTGCGCGTTCGCAACGATTTCATCTAGATGCTGCATTCAATTTACTCTACTTTATACAAGTGATAAAAAATATGGCTGTAATTTTACGCAGATCAAATAGATATGGCTAGTGCTGTGGTGTGTTTGCGGTAGATAAAAGGCTGGAAATGCATAATTATTTTGTGCATTTCCAGTGCCTAATAGGATGAGTGGTTCATGCACCTTATAAGACGGTCCAACTTTGCGAGGCTATAAGTGTGTCTTGAGAAAAAATTTGCCCAGTGAATTTATCACCTTGGTTAATTTTACCCACGCCTTTTGGTGTGCCTGTCATTAAAATATCGTGTTTTTCAAAGGACATAAACTCATTCACTGCCGTAACTATCTCAGCAGGTTTGTAGATCATCAATTGATAATTAGCCTGTTGAATCACTTGGTCATTAATGAATAACACTAAACTTAATGAATCTACTGGCTGCTCAAAACTGACAAACTCTGAAAATACCGCAGAGGCATCAAAGGCTTTAGCACGCTCCCAAGGTAAAGATTTACTTTTAAGCACACTTTGAACTTCTCGTTTGGTTAAGTCTAAACCAATGCCAACACCAACAAACTGGTTATTATCCATCAAGAAGGAGATTTCTGCTTCATAGTGAATCGCCTCCACGGCATGCGTTTTAATCTCAGTGCTGATCGCAGAGTTCGGTTTTACAAAAATCACCGGCTCAGTAGGCACTTCATTATTCAATTCAGCAATATGCTCAACATAATTACGGCCAATACAGACTACTTTTGAAGGGCTAATAGGTTGTCCATCGAATAACACTGTTTGCATGAAAACTCCTAGATTATTATCGGCTAATTAACGTTTTGCGTTTTTAAATAAGGTGAAGTAATTATTAGTGGTTGCTGCAGCTAGCTCTTCGAATGAAACGCCTTTTAAATCAGCAACAAACTCGGCTACGTTGTAGGTGTAAGCTGGTTCATTTTCCTCACCACGATGTGGTACAGGCGCTAAATAAGGTGAGTCAGTTTCTACTAATAATCGGTCTAGCGGTACAGCTTTAATCACTTCCTGTAACTCTTTAGCATTTTTGAAGGTAACAATACCAGACACTGAAATATAAAAGCCCATTTGCATCGCTTCCTGTGCCATCTCAATAGACTCTGTAAAGCAATGTAAAATACCTCCGACTTGTTCAGCACCCTCTTCTCGAAGAATATCTAAGGTATCTTCACGTGCACCACGAGTGTGAATAATCAGAGGTTTGTTAAGTTTTTTCGCCACGCGGATCTGCTTACGAAAAGCATCTATTTGCCACTCTTTAGTTTCTGGTGAGTAGAAGTAATCTAACCCTGTTTCACCAATGGCAATCACTTTTTCTGCACTTGCATATTCAAGCAATAAATCTTCATTCATCACCGCTTCTTTATACAAAGGATGCACACCACAGGTACTTGACACTTGATCGTAAGGTTTGATCATTTCAGCCATCGCAGGGTAATCTTCTAACGTAACACAAACGCTGAGTAGATGATTAATCCCTTTTGCTTGTGCCTTTTCAATCACATCGGCAATACCCGTGTGCTTTTTGGTGTAATCTAATCGGTCAAGGTGACAGTGAGAATCAACTAACATAGTGTGTTTCCTTAAATTCGTTCTTTATTTTAATCAACAAAGCGCTGATCAATAACTCTTTCTTTAATGCATTGTGCTCGGTTAATAAGCTGCGTGTTTTTAATATCTCTTGGCTTAACACACGCAAACTTTTAAAACTTAACTGTGCTTGCCAAAGTTGTAACTGTGGTAATGCAAAATAATAGATAGCATCTTGATTTAGTTGTTCAGTATTTAACTTCAACTTATGAATATCATGTAATAGATGAAAAAGCAGTAATAAATTTTGCTCTGCATCATTGGCTAATAACCGTGAAAAGCTAAATAACTGCTGTGGTTGATACAACATATTAAAGACACCTTCCACACATTGGCGACGTGTATCTAAACTTGCATCTTGTTGTAATGCCTTTAAATGGTTTAATAACGCTAATGGGCTATTTTGAAACCAACGTAACACGCCTAGGTCACTCACTTGATAACCCAATTCATATAACCAGTTAATTAAGGTTTGATCATCAGGGCTATGCAAATGAGTTTGCTGCAATCGGCTTAATAACGTTGGCATTAATTGATGATGGGTTCTTGCAAGCAAAATCAGATAGCTATCACCTTGCGGCTCTTCTAATGTTTTTAATAGGGCATTAGCCGCAGCCTCAGTAAGCTGCTCAGCACCTTTAATCAACACCACTTTATTGTTACCTAGCTGTGGGCGTTCATTAAGTTTTTCAGTCAATAAACGAACTTGGTCAATACCAATGGACTTATTTTTTTCAGCCACTAAAAAATGATAATCAAGATGATTATGTACGCTAAATAGTTTGCAAGAGTGACATTCAAAACAAGCATCATCATGCTGTTTGTTTGTACATAGCAAATATTGCGCTAACTGTTGCGCTAACTTGTATTTACCAATACCAGCACTGCCGGTAAACAATAAACCGTGGGCAAAACGTCCCTGCTGATAAGTCTGTTGCAGCTGCTGATAAAAAGGCGTTAACCAAGGCGTTGAAACCTGTTCAAAACTTGATTCAGCCATATCCGATGGAGTTTGCGTATTAGCCATTTATAAACTCGCTAACCAAATATCAAGTTGTCGGTGAATGGATTCCTTGACTTGATCAAAGCCCTGACTTGCATCGATACACACAGCATTTTTATCTTGCTCAGTAAGCTGCTGGAATACAGCGCGAGAACGGTTAAAGAAATCGATAGCTAACCGCTCAATACGATCTAACTCGCCACGGCCTCTTGCTCGGCTTAACCCAAGTTCCGGTTCAATATCTAAAAACAATGTAAAATCTGCTGTGAAATCACCTAACGCCACTTGCTTAATATCATTAATGAGTTGTAAATCGATACCACGACCACCACCTTGATACGCTAATGAAGACCAGTTATGACGGTCACCAATGACCACTTTATCCGCTGCTAAGGCGGGTTTAATTTTATGCTCAACTAGTTGTACGCGCGCCGCATACATGATTAATAACTCTGCTTTGTCATCCAGTTGCTCATCTGCCACATCCATTTTTACTATCTCGCGCATTTTCTCTGCGAGAGTAGTACCACCGGGTTCGCGGGTTAATTCGATATTTTGTTCAATAACACCTTGTAGTGCTAACCAATCTTGGATGTATTGAATGGCAGTGCTTTTACCTGCACCTTCTAATCCTTCAATAACAATAAATTTACCCGCTAGTTTTTGTATTGCTGACATTTTATTTTCCTCGGATATATTTATTAACGGCGTTGTTATGCTCTCTTAAATTTTTAGAGAAGTAAGAGGTACCATCACCTTTGCTGACAAAATACAGATACTTGGTGTCTGCAGGATGCAAAGCCGCATACAGGGCTTCTTCACTCGGCATTGCAATGGGTGTTGGTGGTAAACCGGTTATTGTATAAGTATTGTAAGGCGTTTTCTCTCTTAAATCTTTACTACGAATGCGCCCATCATAACGCTCTCCCATGCCATAAATAACCGTAGGATCCGTCTGTAAACGCATGCCTATTTTTAATCGGTTAACAAATACCGAGGCGATTTTATCTCTGTCGTTGGCTAAACCACTCTCTTTCTCGATGATTGACGCCATAATCAAAGCTTCATAAGGGGTTTTATAGGGAAGGTTTTTGTCTCTTTCAGCCCATAATTTCTCAACGATTACCTGTTGATGTAAGTACGCTTTTTTAATAATAGTAAAGGCACTCATATCAGCAGAGTAGTGATAGGTTTCAGGAAAGAGTAACCCTTCTAATTTAGATGAAGTACTGCCTAACTTAGCTAAAATCGCTTGTTCATCTTCTAAAATAGGTTTAATTCTTTCTGCTTTACTTAACGTTTTCAGCCAATCTTTATAGGTACTGCCTTCTACAAAGGTGACTTTAAACTGATAACCTCGTCCGCTGTTCAAAATGGTTAATATTTGCTGTAAAGATGCTGCTTCAGGTAGTTGGTAAGTACCTGATTTAAGATGTGTTAATTCGGGATGTAACTTAGCGACCACTTTCCACCAACGGTCTGAGTCTAATAAACCTTGCTCCATTAATTGTGGTGCTAATTGTGAAAAATAACTGCCATCTGCTAAGGTAAATAGCTGTGTTTCCGCAACACGTGGTGTATTTAAATAACTATCCACTTGCTGTTTTGCCCAACCAATCACACCTATTAGGATAACTATTAATAAGGCTGCTACTACACCTATTTTCTTGATCATAAAAACTAACTTCCTTGCTTAAGCAATGTTTGTAATTCTGTCACAGGCTTTAATTGCTCTGCTGAATAGTGTTTGTCTTGATATTGTTTGACCGCAACAACGCCCATAAGTGCATTGGTTAAACACAGGCAGGTTGCTTGGTTAATGTCTGCTAAGGTGATCTCTCTTTCAACGACTTTGATAGTTGCTAACTGTAGAATCCGCGCTCTCATTACCCCTGCGACACCACTATAATTAAGTATCGGAGTGATCCACTGCCCTGCTAAGTAAATAAACACATTAGCGCTACATGCTTCGACAACATGACCAAACTCATCACAGACTAAACCTTCTACGGCCTTTAATTTAAGTAACTCTTGTTTAATTAAAACTTGCTCTAAACGCGCTAATGATTTTAAGCCAGCAAGTTGTTTATTGCGCCCTAATTGGCTCTGACATTGCACAATCGCAATCCCATTTTTCTGCCAATCAAGGTATTGCTCAGGAAAAGCCGACAAGCTGATAACCCGCACTGTTTGTTCACAACCAGCAGCACTATAACCTCGACCACCACTGCCTCTGGTAAGCATCACTTTTAATACATGATGAGCATGTTCCGCCACTAATTGTGCAGTGTTGAATACTTCAGTTTGTAACAAGTCCCAATCCACCTCGGGAAAAAATAAACGTGCTGCGCCATCTTTAAGTCGTTGTAAATGCAATGACCAATCAATGAGTTCACCGTGTTCGATCTTGATGGTAGAAAATAATCCATCACCATAGGCTAAACCACGATCAGTTGCATCAATGCTTTGACTGACAATACCGTTAATTAACATGAAGTTACTCATCCAGTGTAAAGTTGAATAAAAGATTATACGCATAATCCTTTATTCACTAAATAGATGATTAGAAATAATAGCAATCATGCTAGATAGCAAAGCATTATTGATGCCTTCCAGTGATTAGTATAAACATGCTTACGAGCACAATTTTTGGACATAAAAAAACCCGAACTTACGTATCGGGTTTTTAAAAATCAACCACAAAAAATGGCTGATTATTAGTAATAGTACTAGATACGTTTAAAGATCAACGTACCGTTAGTGCCACCAAAACCAAATGAGTTTGATAATGCGTATTCAATATTCGAAGGTCGCGCTTTACCGTCTGTTACATAATCTAAATCACAACCTTCACTTGGGTTTTTAAGGTTAATTGTTGGTGGAGCAACTTGGTCTTTCAGTGCTAATACACTGAAGATAGCTTCGATTGCACCAGCAGCACCTAATAGGTGGCCAGTCATTGATTTAGTTGAGCTCATCATCACTGAATTTGCTGCTTCACCCCAAATGCTTTTCACTGCTTGTGTTTCAGCGATATCACCTGCAGGTGTAGACGTACCATGTGCATTGATATACTGAATATCAGCAGCCTCGATACCTGCATCACGGATAGCATTTTTCATTGATAATGCTGCACCTGCACCACTTTCTGGTGGTGACGTCATGTGGTAAGCATCGCCACTCATACCAAAACCAACCATTTCAGCGTAAATTTTTGCGCCACGTGCTTTAGCATGTTCATATTCTTCAATAATTAATACACCCGCACCATCACCTAGTACAAAACCGTCACGCGACTCATCCCATGGACGACTTGCAGTTTCTGGTGAATCGTTACGTGTAGAAAGTGCACGTGCAGCACCAAAGCCACCCATACCCATTTCAGTTGACGCTTTTTCTGCACCACCTACAAACATCACATCCGCATCACCATGTTGGATCATACGAGCGCCTAAACCGATGCTGTGTGTACCTGTAGTACAAGCAGTCGTTACGGCGATGTTTGGACCTTTTAGGCCTTTGTTAATTGAAACATGGCCAGAAATCATATTGATGATAGTTGCTGGTACAAAGAAAGGACTGATTTTGCGTGGTCCTGATTTGTTATAGTTATCTTTGTTTTGTTCGATGATACCTAAACCACCAATACCAGAACCGATTGCAACACCGATTCGCTCTGCATTTTCTTCTGTAATTTCTAAGCCAGAATCTTGTAATGCTTGTTCAGAAGCAGCTACACCGTATTGGATAAATAGATCCATTTTACGTGCTTCTTTCTTTGGCATGTACTCTTCGACGTTAAAGTCTTTAACTAAACCAGCGAATTTAGTAGAAAACTTTTCAGTATCAAAGTGTTCAATATTTGAAATACCACTTTGACCAGATTGAATAGCCTGCCATGATTGCTCAACCGTATTACCTACTGGTGAGATGATCCCTAAACCGGTTACTACAACGCGACGCTTTGACACTAGACTCTCCTAAAATAAAGCTATAAAAATAATAACTAAAAATTTTTTATACCAATGTATATTAAATCCATGTTGATAATATGACACAGAGAAAAAAATGGCTTAATTTGTGAGGTAAGTTAATGTAATCATGTCTCTTTTACAAACTTACAACAAAAGTAACTCATTTTTACCAGGTATATAGAACACGGGATTTTTACGATTGGTGTTTTAAAACACTTAGCTATTATTTACGATTAATTTATTAATGTTTAAATAGACAAAAGGCGGTCACAAGACCGCCTTTAGAGATTTCTGCACTTATAGTGAGAAATTAGCCGTTGTTAACAACGTAATCAATCGCAGATTGAACAGTAGTGATTTTCTCTGCTTCGTCATCTGGGATCTCTGTATCAAATTCTTCTTCTAGAGCCATTACAAGCTCAACTGTGTCTAGTGAATCAGCACCAAGATCGTCAACGAAAGAAGCTTCGTTTTTAACTTCGTCTAGTTGAACACCTAATTGCTCAACGATGATGTTCTTTACGCGTTCTTCGATATTGCTCATTTTTTATCTTCCTATGTAATTACGCATTTGCGTTAAGTTGCGGTAGTTTATTCTATCGCGTTTAATATTCAAGTATTCTATCACTGGTTAGACCAGTATTTTAAGATTTTAATCAATAAATTAATAGAATATCTATCTTTTTGAGTTAATTGCTTATTTGCTCAACAAAGTTAGGCAAAAAATTAAACCATGTACATGCCACCATTAACGTGAATTGTTTCACCATTAATGTATGCCGCACCTTCAGAGGCTAAAAATACAACAGTCGCAGCAATCTCTTTTGGATCACCTAAACGGCCAGCAGGTACGTTTGCTAAAGTAGCAGCACGTTGCTCTTCATTTAGTGCTTTAGTCATATCTGTTTCAATGAAACCTGGGGCTACTGTGTTAACAGTAATGCCACGGCTTGCAACTTCACGTGCTAATGATTTAGTAAAACCAATTACACCAGCTTTAGCTGCGGCGTAGTTAGCTTGACCAGCATTACCCATTGTACCAACTACAGAACCTACATTAATAATGCGACCAGCACGCTTTTTCATCATTGGACGAAGTGCAGCTTTACTCAATTTAAAGATAGGCGTTAAGTTAGTACCAATGATGTCATCCCACTCTGCATCTTTCATACGCATCAATAGGTTGTCACGTGTGATACCTGCGTTATTCACTAACACATCCACACTACCAAACTCTTTCTTAATGTCAGCAAATAATGCTTCAATAGACTCAGTTTCTGTGACGTTTAAGACAAAACCTTTACCTGCATCACCTAAGTATTCACTGATTGCAGCTGCGCCACTTTCACTTGTTGCAGTACCTAATACAGTTGCACCTAGTGCTACAAAACTTTCAGCAATTGCTCGGCCGATACCACGGCTTGCACCTGTTACTAAAACAACTTGATCTTGCATACTCATTATTATTCTCCTTTAACAGCAGCTAATGCAGCCGCTAAACTTGCTGTGTCATTAATTGCTTGTGCAGTAAAGCTCTTGTCAATACGACGAACTAAACCACTTAATACTTTACCTGGACCAGCTTCAACTTGTAAGTTGATACCTTGTTCAGCCATTTTAACAACGATATCTGTCCAACGAACTGGGCAATATAGTTGACGCACTAGCGCATCTTTAATCTTGTCTGCATCAGTTTCAATTGCTACATCAACATTATTAATCACTGAAACACTTGGTGTATTAAAAGTGATCTCTTGTAATGCAACGGCTAACTTATCTGCTGCAGGTTTCATTAATGCACAATGTGAAGGCACTGATACTGGTAATGGCAATGCACGTTTAGCGCCTGCTTCTTTACATAACGCACCAGCACGTTCCACGGCATCTTTGTTACCCGCGATAACCACTTGACCTGGTGAGTTGAAGTTTACTGGAGAAACCACTTCACCTTGCGCAGCTTGTTCACAAGCCGCTTTAATTTCTGCATCACCTAGACCAATAATGGCGAACATTGCGCCAACACCAGCAGGTACGGCTTGTTGCATTAACTGACCGCGTAGCTCAACCAATTTAATTGCATCTTTAAAGTCAATGACACCCGCACACACTAGTGCAGAGTATTCACCTAAGCTGTGTCCAGCAATCGTTGTTGGTTTTTCACCACCCACTTCAGCCCAAACACGCCAAATAGCAACAGAAGCTGCTAATAAAGCAGGTTGTGTTTTATCCGTTTGGTTTAATGATTCAACAGGTCCATCTTGGCATAACGCCCAAAGGTCGTAACCTAATACATCACTTGCTTCTTTGAATGTTTCAGCAACAACTGGGTAAGTTGCAGATAAATCAGCTAACATACCTAAGCTTTGTGAACCTTGGCCAGGAAAGGCAAATGTAAAGTTTGTCATGTTTAATTCCTAATATTTATTCTTACGATCTCATCACTGTATCGCTTGTCTATATAATTACTTTAAAGGGGCCAGTTGTTACATCACAACTAATGCACTTCCCCAAGTAAAACCACCACCAAATGCTTCTAATAGCACTAATTGGCCTGGTTTAATTTTTCCACTTCTTACCCCTTCGTCTAAGGCAAGTGGTACTGAAGCAGCTGACGTATTGCCATGTTTATCAAGTGTTAAAATCACTTGTTCCATAGACATACCTAATTTTTTAGCCGTTGCAGCAATAATTCGTTGATTGGCTTGATGAGGTACTAGCCAGTCTAATTTGTCTTTTTCAATGTTGTTAGCAGCTAAGGTATCCACTACCACTTGGCTTAATTTTTTCACCGCGACTTTAAACACTTCATTACCTGCCATTGATAGGTATGAGTTGGTTAATGTCTGACTGTTACCACGTTCAACATTTGGTAATTTTAGTAAATCACCAAAGCGACCATCGGCATTAATATGAGTAGATAAAATACCCGCCTCTTCAGTTGCTGTTAATACCACGGCACCAGCACCGTCACCGAACAAAATGATAGTACTACGATCTTCAGGATCACAAGTTGCTGCTAACGCATCTGCGCCAATCACTAACACATTTTTAGCACTGCCTGATTTAATAAAGTTATCAGCCACACTTAATGCATAAGTGAAACCAGCACATGCGGCTGATACGTCAAATGCAGGAATATCATAAATACCCAATAGATTCTGAACTTCACAAGCAGCAGAGGGGAAAGCATTATGATTACTTGTTGTAGCAACAACAATTAAATCTAAATCACTTGCAACTAAACCAGCAGCTTGTAAAGCTTGCTCGCCAGCTTTTGTGCCCATAAACGCGATCGTTTCTTGTTCACTTGCAATACGACGTTCTTTAATGCCAGTGCGTACCGTGATCCATTCATCACTAGTATCAACCATCTTCTCTAAATCTTGATTGGTGCGTACTGCTGTTGGTAAATAACTACCCGTACCTATAATTTTGCTATTCATTTAATAAACAATCTCGCTCTGCTAAGACAGATGCTAACCTTTCACTAATACTGGTTGGTATCTGCCATTGAATTTCTTTGATGGCTTGTTCTATTGCGCAACTAAATGCAGCAATATTTGCACTGCCGTGACTTTTGACCACTATGCCACGTAACCCGATCAAACTGGCACCATTATACAGATCTGGATGTAAATGTTTTAATTGGTTTTTTATCAATGGATTTAATAACTTACCAAGCAAACGACTATACCAGGTTGCATCCATGGCTTTTTTTAATTGTGCTATAAAAACGCGTCCCATCCCTTCATAGCTTTTTAATGCAATATTGCCACTAAATCCATCAGTTACGACAACATCCGCAGGGCTATCAAACAGCTCATTTGCTTCAATAAAGCCAATATAATTAATATAGTTAGTTTCATTAAGCAAAGTTGCACAATGTTTGATTTCATTGCTCCCTTTATTACTTTCTCGTCCTACATTTAATAGGGAAACAGAGGGAGAACTCACCTGTTCAACCTTTTCGCAAAGCACACTTCCCATTAATGCAAAGTTAAATAAAGTATCACAACCACACTGTAAATTTGCCCCTAAATCCATCAAATAACTGTGACCACCACGATTATTCGGTAATGCAGAGACCAAAGCAGGTCGTGAAATTCCCTCAAGCGTTTTTAACACATGCTTAGATAACAACATTAATGCGCCGGTATTTCCCGCACTAACACATGCATCGGCCTCACCATCAGCGACTAATTGCAGTGCAATTAACATTGATGAAGGCACACGATGACGTAACACTGAAACAGGATCATCTTCCATCGATATGGTTTCAGGTGCATGCACTAATTTAACGCGAGCGTGATCAAGTAAATGATATTTTTGTAAAAGGGGATTTATTTGCTGCTTATCACCGACAATAATGATGAATAAGTTGGTATGAAGTTGTAGGGATTGATAACTTGCAGGTAAAGAAATATGGGGGCCAAAATCACCCCCCATGGCATCAAGCGCAATAGTAAAGTTACGCAAAGTAATAACTTACTTTTCGATTACTTTTTTGCCTTTGTAGAAGCCGTCAGCAGTAACGTGATGACGACGGTGAGTTTCACCAGAAGTGCTGTCAACAGTTAAAGTAGGTGCACTTAGTGCATCATGTGAACGACGCATACCGCGTTTTGAAGGAGTCTTACGACTTTTTTGTACTGCCATTTTAAAAATTCCTGCTTGTTACTTGAGCTTTAGCTGAGCTAGAGCATCAAATGGGTTAGGACGTTCTTGTTCTTCTTCAATTTCGCCAAAGCTACTTTCGTAGTCACTGTAATGACAATCCTCAATTGCATGCATTGCAATCTGCGGAAGTGTTAATAACAGTTCGTCTTCAACTATTTGATGAAGATTTACCTCCCCATTTTCATCGTAATAAATGGGTTCATAAACGTCTGGTAAATTATTTTCCTGCTCTTCATTCAGAACAGGACAATACGTAAATTCAGCTTCACATTGATAAATCATAGGCTCATTGCACCGTTGACAAGTGAGTTCTACTGCGACGCTTGCTTTCCCATGAAATATTCTCAGCCTTTGCTGATCCACTTCAAAAGAAAAATGAACGTCGATATCAGAGTGAATACTGTTTGTTGATTCTCTTAATCTGCTTAATAAAGACTTTTCTAGGCTAGCATCTAGCACTAATCTATTATTAGCAGCGCGAACAGAATCAACGCTAATCGGTAGTTTAACCTTTTGCATGGTCGCGAATAATATAGATAGAGTTCAATATAGTCAAAGAAAAACCGCTATTTTTATTAAGTTTTTACTCAACTATCGCTTTATTCTTTCACAGTCCTTAAAATAAACTTATTTTTATACTTAACTAGGATTCAATATGCCACAAAAGCTAGTATTAGCATCAACTTCGCCGTTTCGCAAACAACTATTAGAAAAGCTACATGTAGAGTTTTCCACAGCTAACCCACAGGTTAACGAAGATGAATTGCCAGGTGAAACCGCTATTCAATTAGTAGAAAGACT
Organism: Psychromonas sp. B3M02; assembly: GCF_003318165.1. Taxonomy (GTDB): domain Bacteria; phylum Pseudomonadota; class Gammaproteobacteria; order Enterobacterales; family Psychromonadaceae; genus Psychromonas. The sequence continues at coordinate 41,001 of NZ_QOCB01000156.1, read as the reverse complement.
GGCAATTGCTAAAGCACAAGCTGTCACAGCTGACTTTAGCGATGCATTAATCATTGGCTCTGACCAAGTCTGCCTAAATAATGGCAAGATTTTAGGTAAACCAGGCAATTTTGACAATGCCTTTAAACAATTAAAAGCAGCCAGTGGTCAACATGTTACCTTCTATACAGGTTTAGCCTTAGTGAACAGTGCAACGGGAGAAGTACAGTCTTTAGTTGAAGCTTATGATGTTTACTTCCGTGAACTATCGGATCAAATGATTACCAACTACCTAAACAAAGAAGAGCCTTATAATTGCGCAGGTAGTTTTAAAAGCGAAGGTTTTGGCATTAGCTTATTTAGTCGTTTTGAAGGTAAAGACCCAAATAGTTTAATTGGCCTACCACTTATTTCTCTTATTGAAATGTTGGATAAAGAAGGATTTTCAGTTCTTTAATCACAGCTATAGAAACGAAAATAGGGAAGTAAGATCACTTCCCTATTTATGTTTTAGTTGGTTTAATCCATTAACATAGAATCAACCTCATTATCCTGTTTCACTTCCACTTTGCCATTCATGAAAAGAGTCACCTGATTTTATTATGGATTTAACCACATACATGTTTTTATCTGCTTTATGAATCAAACTATCCGGTGAACAAAATTCACTTGGACCAGTCTGCGCATAACCAATACTCATGGACAGCTTATTCAAATTAGTATGTGCCTGCTCAGCTAACCTGACACCAAAGGTTTGTCGTACTTGCTCATGTACACAGTTCGGGAAAACAATACAAAATTCATCACCACCGTAACGAAAAGCGTGGTCTTCAACCCTGGTTAAATCTTTAATTGCCTGAGCAACCGCCAATAAAATTTCATTGCCCTTTTGATGCCCTTGTTTATCATTAATCTGTTTAAAGTCATTAATATCAATATACACTAAGGTAACTGGGTACGAGTGTCGTTGGGCAATTTTTAATGTATCGGCTAAGGTATCATTCAGCGCTTTTACATTAAGCAACCCAGTTAATGGATCTTTCCTAGCTTGCTCTTTTAAATAATTAAACACATATTCTCTTTTAGACTCGTAGACATATACCATTGACCAGATAGCCGCGAGTGTAAAACCTGCATTGCCCATTACAATCCAATGCATTTCATGGTTGTTAACCCAGACCATTTTTCCTAACACAAACAGCCCACCACTAACACTAACCAAGGTGATCATGGAACCCGCTTTAATGCCTAATAAAAGATAAGATAAAATAGGGAAAATAAATAACCAGGAAAATAGTCCAGCTTTAAAGGTAGTGATCATAATGCCGTAGATCACCAGAAAGTAAAACGTACACAAATAGATAAATGACCATCGTTGCAAGTATTGCGTACGTTTGGCAATTAAAAAAATCGCACACCAAAAAGCCCCAACAATCGCTTCAATCACAGCAAAAAGTTGAAAACCTGCAATCCAATTATTCACGGCAAAAAAGCTTACTGCAAAAATAGTAACTGCTAATAAAACGCGCAATGTAGTGCGACGATATCCATATTCTTCATTATCAACCATTAACTTTCCATTTTTAAGATTGTTTTATTCTTTAACTATTCAATGATTATTGTTTAGTTTGAGAATTTTTCCTGTTGTTCCCACTTTTAATATTGGAAAAACAATGTCAAAACACTTCACTTTGATAAGCGACTTACTTTATTTCCGTATAAAGTAAGCCTTAGCATTCTAAAACATGTGGTTAATTAGTAATAGTCATTTATCCAGTAGCGATAAGTTGCTCATGTAATTTAGATACCTGATCACGTAATTGCGCAGCTTTTTCAAACTCTAAATCCTTGGCAAAAGCAAACATCTGTTTTTCTAATTTCGCTATCTCTTTCAAGATGTCTTGTTCTGAACGAACCATACTATCTGCAGCATAAAGCGCATCTGTTTCAGCCACTTTATTCAACGGAGTGATAGTTGATTTTGGTTGAGGATTTTGCCCTAGTTGCATCACATCTGTTACCGACTTCGATAAACCTTTTGGTGAGATACCATTGTCTTTATTAAAGTTATCCTGGAGTTCTCTTCTATCTTCAGTGGTTTTAATCGCTTTTTTCATTGAATCAGTGATGCGATCTGCATATAAAATGGCTTTACCTTCCAGGTTACGTGCTGCGCGTCCCATGGTTTGGATCAATGAACGCTCAGAACGTAAAAAACCTTCTTTGTCCGCATCAAGTATCGCCACTAAAGAGACTTCGGGAATATCTAACCCTTCTCGTAGTAAGTTAATACCGATCAACACATCGAACACACCTAAACGTAAGTCACGAATAATCTCTACACGTTCCACCGTATCCACATCAGAATGTAAATAACGTACTTTAATGCCGTGCTCATTAAGGTATTCCGTTAAATCTTCTGCCATACGTTTGGTCAATGTAGTGACTAATACTCTCTCACTTTTAGGGATACGAATATTGATCTCTGATAACAGATCATCAACCTGAGAACTCACTGGTCGCACTTCGATAATCGGGTCTAATAACCCAGTAGGCCGTATCACCTGTCTGATAATATCTCCCTGTGATTTATCTATTTCATAATCGCTAGGGGTTGCCGACACATAAATAGTTTGTGGAGCCAGCTTTTCAAATTCTTCGAATTTAAGAGGACGGTTGTCTAAGGCAGAGGGTAATCGGAACCCATAATTGACCAAGTTTTCTTTACGTGAACGGTCACCTTTATACATAGCGCCAATTTGCGGCACGGTAACATGGCTTTCATCGAGTATTAACAAACCATCGTTAGGTAAGTAATCAAATAAGGTTGGTGGCGCTTCACCCTGCCCTCTACTGGACAGGTAACGAGAATAGTTTTCGATGCCTGAGCAATACCCTAGTTCATTCATCATCTCTAGGTCGTATAGAGTACGTTGTGAAATACGTTGTTCTTCTATTAATTTATTTTCTGCTAGAAACTCTTTTTTACGCTCCTGTAACTCTTCCTTAATCCCTTCAATGGCATTAAGGATCTGCTCTCTTGGTGTTACATAGTGCGTTTTAGGAAAAATGGTGGTGCGCGATAGCTTTTCTAATTGTTGCCCGGTTAAAGGGTCAAACACACTGATACTTTCCACTTCATCATCAAATAGTTCAATACGTATTGCTTGCTTTTCAGAGTCAGCAGGGAAAATATCGACCACTTCACCTCTGACTCTAAAGGTACCACGGCTTAATTCTGTTTCATTTCGAGTGTATTGAATATCCACTAAGCGCTGTAAGATATCTCGGCTTGAGATGATTTCGCCAACACTGATGTGTAGCATCATTTGTAAATAGGATTGCGGGTCTCCCAAACCATAAATGGCGGACACAGACGCAACTAACACTACATCTTTACGTTCTAATAAGGCTTTAGTAGCCGATAAACGCATCTGCTCAATATGTGCATTAACCGCCGCATCTTTCTCTATAAAAGAGTCAGAGCTTGGGACGTAGGCTTCAGGTTGGTAATAGTCATAATAGGAAACAAAATATTCCACAGCATTATGTGGAAAAAAGGCTTTCATTTCTCCGTATAATTGAGCCGCTAAGGTTTTATTCGGCGCAAGAATCAAAGTTGGCTTATTTAACTGAGCGATAGTATTAGCTAATGTGAATGTTTTACCCGAGCCTGTTACCCCTAATAAAGTTTGATAAGCTAACCCTGACTCTATCCCTTCAACTAGTTGCTCTATTGCCTGTGGTTGGTCCCCTGCTGGAGCAAATGGACACACTAATTCAAATGACTTACTCATAAACCCTCATTACAACCTATTACTTATCCTTTAATCTTATCATTAGTCATTAATAAGCGAGTGATCCTTTGTTAATAAAAATCAATAAATTTACTTCTTAAAAACAAAAACAGCTAAAAACACAAGATATGTTAAATTTTTTACTCGAAACTTGTATTTCAATTAACAAAATTACGACAAAATAGCTCACTTCACCACAATAGAATTATCGAAAGTTATTTACTAGCCAACAAATACCGCATTAAAAGCGGGTCGTTTGGCAAAATAGGCTGTACAGTAAACAAACAATATAAATTCCTTAAACAGAATTTTTGTCAATAAAAATAAATAAAAATATTTTTAAATAATACACACATAGCTATTGACACAAGAATAAAAAAGAGAGCCCCCTAGGTGAATAACTTAAGCGATGAAAAAACCACTTGACGATTGTAACCAATTGATAATAAACAGTTATTTTTTGCGGTTAAAAATAACCCTATTTAACCTAAAGCAAGGTGTAGCAAGGGCTTCAGACACTTCTCATTGATCTTCCCACAGAGTTATCCACAGAAAAAGTGGATAACCGTCTCTAGCCTAGAGTTAATCAGTGTTACAGAAAGATTAAGGTTATATGACGAAGATCTCACAATAAAAAAAATAGGCTAACCAGGTCAAATTTTATGCAAAATGTTTTTAATAAAGCTAATGCCTATTTGACATCACAAAGCCTTAAATCCCTGCTCATAAGAGGTAAAACTAAGCTAATCGATTAAACATAAGCGAAATAAAATCATCACAGCTCAAAATTACACCTAGCAATGGAATCAGTAATAATAAATTCGCTTATTTCGTTAACAGGTTTGCTATGATGTTGTTTTACTCACCCAGCCAGGAACTAAAAATGTTGAAAACAAGTTTCAAAGGACTTTTACTCAGTGCCAGCATACTCACTTTGTTAGGCTGTACCGCGACCCCGAGTTATACGAACATCACCCCACAACTACAACTTGAAAGTAATAGACAAGCATTTACTAACCAACAACCTTGGAAAATTGACAGTCAAGACTTGCGCATCGCTCGATATGTAATTGAAATATCCAGCGGAGACGGAGTTGCCACCTTAATCAATGAGCAACAATCTTTACGTCTATTAGTTGAAAAAAGCTTAACTCAAGCTTGGACGGATAATAACTTAAAGCTAGATAACAATAGTGATTACCAGGTCGATATTAAGTTAGTGAAAGCTTTAGCTAAGGTGAGTGAATCGACGCTAAGTTACGATGCATCATCACAAATGATTGTAGATGTGGCACTGAGTCATCAGGGTAAACATTTTCACAAAATTTTCCGCTCTACTAAACAATGGGATGGGGCTTTTGCTAATCAAGTAAACAATATAACTGAGCAACTTAATAAGCAATTATCGCTACTATTAAAACAGATCGTCGAAGATCAAGAGTTAAATAGTCAGCTGCAGCAATTTTAATCGCCACTTTTAATCTAACCAAGGAACTTAAATGAAAATTTTTAGTGCATTACTCTTATTAATCCTAAGCCATAGCGCATTCGCAGCTAACCCAACGATATTAATTGATACTAATAAAGGACAAATAACCCTAGAGTTATACCCTGAACAAGCACCGACTACAGTTGCTAATTTTTTGAAGTATATCGAAAGAGATCAATTTAAAGATACCGTATTTCACCGAGTCATTAACGGTTTTATGATCCAAGGTGGTGGTTTTTTAAGTTCAGGTCAACGTGCAGATATCCTTTCACCAATTACTAATGAATCAACTAATGGTTTAAGTAATGAAAGAGGTACGATTGCCATGGCACGTACTAATTCACCTCACTCCGCTTCTCGTCAATTTTTCATTAACCAGAAAGACAATAGTTTTTTAGATGCTAAAGGTAGCCAGTGGGGTTATGCCGTATTTGGTAAGGTTACTCAGGGTTTAGATGTGGTGGATAGCATTGCTAAGGTAGCCACTAACTCACAGGATAAGCCGTTGCAAGCAGTCATCATCAACAGTATTGAACTACAAAAGTAATCAACACCAATGATTAATCAAAAAATGCGACTTAATGGTCGCATTTTTTATTTTAAGTACTTTAAATTAAGTGACTACTTATGTTTTGGTAAAGTAACATTCACTTCCAATACAGATAACTCATCTTCTTCTTTGTCACTGAATTCACATTTCACATCATCTGTTGAAATATCCATGTATTTACGGATAACAGCAACTAGCTCTTTTTGTAATTCAGGCATGTAAGATGGTACATCAAAACTAGAGTGCTCATGAGCAACAATAATCTGCAAGCGATCTTTTGCTAATTTAGCCGTACCTTTTTTTGGTTTGTCCTTAATAAAGTATTGTAATAATCCCATTTTATCCCCCAAATATACGACTTAAAAAGCCTTTCTTTTCGACTGTTACAAAACGTAAGTCGCGCTTTTCTCCTAGTAACCTATCCACTGCGTCTTGGTATGCTTTACCCGCATCGCAATCTTGATTTAGAATCACTGGTTCACCTAAGTTAGATGCGCTTAATACATCCTGAGACTCAGGAATAACACCGAGTAAATCAATGCCTAATAAGTCATCGATATCTTCAATACTTAACATCTCTTCACGCTCTACACGCTCAGGTGCATAACGCGTGATCAGTAGATGTACCTTAACCGGTTCCATCTGCTTTTCTGAACGGTAAGATTTACTTGATAACATGCCAGTAATACGATCAGAATCTCGCACAGAAGAAACTTCTGGATTAGTTGTAACAACAGCTTCATCGGCAAAATACAATGCCATCATCGCACCTTGTTCAATACCCGCTGGTGAATCACAAATAATATAATCGAACCCATCTGCTTTTAATGCTTCGATAACTTCAGCCACACCTTCTTTGCTTAACGCATCTTTATTACGCGTTTGAGAGGCCGGTAAAATGTATAAGGTTTCAACACGCTTATCTTTTACTAATGCTTGCTGTAAGTTAGCTTCGCCATTAATCACATTAATCAAATCGTAAACAACACGTCGTTCACAGCCCATGATTAAATCTAGGTTTCGTAAACCAATATCGAAGTCAATAATAACCGTTTTAGCGCCTGTTTTCGCTAATCCTGTACCAATAGCGGCACTACTTGTTGTTTTACCAACACCGCCTTTACCAGATGTGACAACAATTACCTTTGCCATATAACTTTCCTTTGAATTTTAAATTTTATTTAAACTTGAAAAGACCAAATTTTGATCCTTTAAAGAAACAGAGCAAGAGGTAGACCACATATCCTCTGGTAATGTTTCACTTAATTTATAAACACCCGCAATTGATACTAATTCAGGCTCTAATACAGTACAAAAGATAGCTGCACTCGTGTTGCCCATAGCACCTGCTAATGCCTTACCTCTTAATGTTCCATATACATGAATGTTACCATCAGCAATAACTTCTGCGCCGGCGCCCACATCGCCGTTAATGACTAAATCACACTCTTTTGCATATATTTGCTGGCCAGAGCGAACTCGACCAACGTGCACTTTTGTTTTTACTTCGCAGACAACATATTCAGGGTCGCCAGACGCAGTGTCAGTGCTTGTTTTAATCTCTTCTTTTGGTTGATCAGATTGTTCAACATTTTTATCTGATGCTGGTGCTTTCACCATTTGTCTTTTTGAACCATGCAATACAGCAATTGATTCTGCTATTGCTTGCTCTTTTTGTTGTTCTGACAGCGTTCCAGTTATACCAGCTAAAATGAAACCATGCTCTGCAACTGTACGCTTTAATTGAGAAAAATCGATATTTAATGAAGATTCTTCTATACTTACCACCATCGGAGTATTAGCAAAAAACTCGGGAGCCATTAGTCGTTTTTTATTTAACTCTTCAGCTAATGCTGAAAGTGATTCACTCTCGAGATTGACGACCAACAAGGTAAAATTCAACGATTTTAACGTCATAATTGTCCTTTCTAATTAAATCTTTCTGTTTTGACATAAAATTCAGTCAATTTCTATAAAAAATAAATGCTTATGCATGTTATAGTTTGCGCCAACATTAGGCAAGTAAAGGGCTCGATTAGTATTATGTTATGTGCTGTATATAAAAGTATCCGTAAACCGCAAACCTATCTTTTTGTTGCAAAACGAGATGACTTTTCTCGCGTTCCGACGCCTTTGCTAGAACAATTTGGTCCACCGAAATTAGTCTCGGTATTAAATATTACCGACTCCACTAAAATGGCGATGGCTGACGCATCAAAAGTGATCTCTGAAGTGACACAAGCAGGTTTTTATTTACAGCTTCCACCGCCACCGGTAGATTACTTAAAAGAACATAAAAAACGTAAACAACAGCAATTGGAATCTGATTCATGAAAGTAAAAAATGTATTACTTAACCACCTCCATCGCTCAATAAAAAGTATCTCGGCGATCACTTTATGTTGTTTTTCTATGACAGGCTATGCAGCCACTGAGCGTGACATTTCATTTACCCAGTATGTTGACACCTTAAAACAAGAAGCGACTGAGTTAGGTATCGACCCAACTACCGTTGAAAATGCTTTTCAAAAAGCAGAATTTTTGCAGCGCAGTGTCTCCTCGGATAAGCAGCAACCAGAATTCAAAATGACCTTAGATACTTACATTCCGCGAGCGGTACCGGAGTGGAAAGTAAAACAGGCCCGTGAAGCTTATAAAAAGCATTACAAACTATTGCATAAGATTGGTGATGAATACGGCGTTCAACCTAGTTTTATTGTTGCGCTTTGGGGCATTGAAACTAATTTTGGACGTTTAACTGGACGCCATTACGTGATCTCTTCATTAGCAACCATGGCTTATGAAGGTCGTCGTGAAGCTTTATTTAAGAAGCAACTCTTTGCTGCGTTAACTATTTTAGAGCAAGGCCATATTAGCCAAGACAAATTTATTGGTTCATGGGCGGGAGCAATGGGGCAAGTGCAATTTATGCCAACCTCATATTTAAACTATGCAGTTGATTATGATGGTGATGGCAAAAAAGATATCTGGAATACCCCCGCAGATGTGTTTGCCTCTGCCGCTAATTACCTAAAAACAGAAGGATGGGATAGCCGTCATATTTGGGGACGTCAAGTGACTATCCCTGACGATTTTGATACTAACCTAGCGGGCATTAAACAACAGAAATCGTTAGCAGAATGGCAAGCATTAGGTGTGCGCCGTTATGAAGGCCAAGATCTGCCTAATGTTGATTTGCAAGCTTCGATTGTTATCCCAGATGATAAAAATGGCCGAGTGTACCTCGCTTACAATAACTATAAAGTACTGATGCATTGGAATCGTTCTTATTACTTTGCAACCGCGGTAACCTATCTTTCAGAACGTATTATGTCACCGCAAATTGTCGTTGAGTAAGGAAAAGTAAATGGACAAATTTTGGGAAACCAAGACACTGGCACAAATGTCACAATCGGAGTGGGAATCACTATGTGATGGTTGTGGTAAATGTTGTCTTAATAAGATAATTGATGATGAGACAGAGGACTTACATTTTACCAATGTAGCTTGTCATCTTTTACACACCAAAACATGCCGCTGTAAAAAATATGAGAAACGTTTAAAAATTGTGCCTGAATGCGTGAAAGTATCCTTAGACGATATTGAACAATTTCATTGGCTACCAGCCAGTTGTGCTTATAAATTATTAATCGAAGATAAATCTTTACCAGAATGGCATCCACTATTAACAGGCAGTCAATCTGCAATGCATAAAGGTGGCCATTCAGTACGTGGCAAAATAGTCTCAGAAACACAGGTTCACCCCGACAACCTAGAAGATCATATTGCGATTTGGCCAGCAGAGTAATCGAATACAAGACAGAGGATGATATGACAGATATTACTTTTTACCACAATCCACGTTGCTCTAAAAGCCGTGAAACATTAGCGTTAGTAGATAATGAACAACACCAAGTAGAGATAATTAAATACTTAACAACACCACCTTCAGTGGAGACGATTGCACAGCTAATTAAGCAGTTAGGATTTGATTCAGCACGTCAATTAATGCGTACTAAAGAAACCTTATATAAAGAGTTAAACTTAGCATCCGAGCAAGATGAAGCAGCACTAATTGCAGCGATGCAGGCTAACCCAAAATTAATTGAGCGCCCAATTGTAGTTGCTAATGGCAAAGCAGCCATTGGTCGTCCACCTGAATCAGTCTTAACTATTTTATAATCAACTATTAGATAAAAAATACCGATGATAGAAGCTAATATCATCGGTATTTAATTGTTCAGTTAACGGCGAGCGCCTTTCTATACCCCCTCTATAAACGTAACACCTCTTTGACAAAAGGGATGGTTAGCTTACGCTTGGCTTCTAAAGAAGCATTATCTAATTGGTCTAATGTATTTAATAGCATACACATTTCACGTGATAAACGATTCAATAAAAAGCGCCCCACATCAATGGGTAATCGCATCCCTTTTAATTGAGCACGTAGCTGCAGCGCCCCTAATTTCTCTTCATCATTTAATGGCTGCAAATGGTGACAAGCACCCCACTCTAACCGTGACACTAAGTCCACTAATTCAATACCAATCTGCTTAGGTAAATCACTGGCAGAGATCACTAAGTTAGCACCAGGTGCACGATTATCTTTGTTATCTAACCAACGATTATAAAAATCAAACAGTGCTTTTTCCCACAGTTTATTACCCGCAATGGCATCAACGTTATCTATGCACACTAGGGTAATATTTTCCATATTTTCAAAAATATCTAGGGTCATACTACGATGATGGTGAAGAGGGATGTAAGCAACAGTTTCGCCTATTTCATCTACTTCTGAACACAAGGCATGTAATAGGTGTGAGCGACCACTTCCCGATTCACCCCACATATATAAGATAGGTTCCCCTATCCCAACTACATTATTTTTAAGTAAGGTTAATAGTTCTGCATTTTGGCCTGGATAAAAACTTGCAAAGGTTTCATCATCAGGAAACTTTAACGCCAATAAAGGGTATTGAAATCTTAATTCATCTTGAGGCATTAAATACTCTACTGTCGCCAAATATAATAAAAAGGAGCACTGGTCATTAAATCTCGTTGTAATTTAGGTTGTGCATTCAACGCATTTTCCAAACTCGTAACACTGCCCCTTAATGTCACTAATAGTTCTGCTTTTGTATCACTTAAACTGACTATTTCAAAGCTCTCAACAGCATTTAAGTTATTTAGTATATTACTTAAAGCCATTAATTCAGCGAGAGAGTCTACATTGTTAATATTAACCGCTTGTGTAGAACGTGCACCGTTATTTTCTAAAATGGCAAACTGCCGTGCATAATAGTCAGCAATATCTCCCATCATTTCCCCGGTTACATCGGATTTTTCACCCTTACTGGTTTGTTTGATCACGACTTGGCTTTGTTTGTTCTGCGCATTATATTTAACGAGTTCCCACTTCAATTGCCACTGGCCACCTGCGCGGTTTAAATTAGCTAATACAAAGTATTCCGCATCATATCGAGTAGACGCCTCTGCCACGGTTTGATAAAAGCGTCCGCTTACATCAGATACAGACACCGCTAAAGAATCGTCAAGGTCAATCAAAGGAAAACTGGCTGTAATACCACGATCAAGTTGAGCTTGTTCTAAGCCAATGGTTAACGAGTTATCTTGATGACTATTAACCATATTATCGGAAGTCAGTTGTCTATTTTCATTCACTAACCAAATTAGAGGGTTAGGACGAGTTTCTCCCCAGATAGGCTGTTGCATTGAGATCAAAGCTTGATTAATGCGTTGTTTATCGAATAAAGCCGAGTAGTAACGCTCACCTTCAATATTTTGATAACCAAACTGTGAGAGGATTGAAGGAATGTCTTTTGCTAGTAATTTAGTGCCATCTAGATCAGTCACACTTTTATTACCGGATACTTTGACTAAGACTTGTTGTAAAGCCTGTTCTCGTAATTGATCCTCACTGTTGCCTTCAGCAACAACTAAGCCTTGATAAGCACTGATTTGTGGTAACGCAATACTGTGTGCTGAAAACAACACACTCACCACTAACAAAAAAGTAATCAACACATTATTTTTCATTTACTTATACAACCATACAATTTTTAATATAAAGAGATCATAAGCAGATCTTCTACTAATGCAAGTATCATGCATTAAATATATAAACGTTTGACTATTTAACCTGCTTTTTAATGAGTTACGAGATTAAATCAAAAAAGTTTAGATAAAACGGACAATTCTTTTCAGAAATAATTCGACCCCTGTCATATAGATGTTAAAATACGCGCAATTTTTTACCTTCTAAACTTTTAAAGCGATATTCGCTTTTAACTTCTATCTGTGGGGAAACCAAGTGAGCAACCAAAAAACCTCTTTAAGCTACAAAGACGCTGGTGTTGATATTGACGCGGGAACAGCATTAGTTGAACGTATTAAAGGTGTAGCTAAAAGCACTAAACGTCCAGAAGTAATGGGTGGACTAGGTGGTTTTGGCGCATTATGTCAACTACCAACGGGTTACAAAGAGCCGCTATTAGTTGCTGGTACTGATGGTGTTGGTACTAAGTTACGTCTAGCTATCGACCTTAAAAAACACGATACAGTAGGTATCGATTTGGTTGCTATGTGTGTAAACGACTTAATCGTACAAGGTGCTGAACCACTATTCTTCTTAGACTACTACGCAACAGGTAAGCTAGATGTTGATGTTGCTGCTGACGTAGTAACGGGTATCGGTGAAGGTTGTCTATTATCTAACTGTTCATTAATCGGTGGTGAAACTGCTGAAATGCCAGGCATGTACGAAGGTGATGATTACGATATCGCTGGTTTCTGTGTTGGTGTTGTTGAGAAATCTGAAGTAATTGACGGTACTAAAGTAGCCGCTGGTGATGCATTAATCGCTGTTGCTTCAAGTGGCCCACACTCAAATGGTTACTCTTTAGTACGTAAGATTTTAGAAGTATCTCAAGCTGATACAAATGCACCATTTGGTGATTCAACGTTAGGTGAAACATTATTAACACCAACAAAAATCTACGTTAAATCAACATTAGAATTAATCAAGAACTGCCCTGTTCATGCTATTTCTCATATTACTGGCGGTGGTTTCTGGGAAAATATTCCTCGTGTATTACCAGCAGGTAGCAAAGCGGTTGTTGATGGAAAAAGCTGGGAATGGCCTGCTATTTTCGATTGGTTACAAGAAAATGGTAATGTTGAAACAGAAGAGATGTACCGTACCTTTAACTGTGGTGTTGGCTTAATGATTGTTGTACCTGCAGCAGAAAAAGAGAAAGCTGTTGAGATCTTAAATGCACAGGGTGAAAACGCTTGGGTATTAGGTCACATCGAAGATGCTGCTGAAGGTGAATCTCAAGTAGAGATTAAATAATCAGATGAGCATTAAAAAAGTCGTTGTACTTATCTCTGGTAGTGGCAGTAATTTACAAGCACTAATGGATAAATTACACCAACAACAGATAAATGAACAACAAGTTGAAGTGGTTGCTGTGATCAGCAATAAAGCAGATGCCTACGGTTTACAACGTGCAACTGATGCTAATATTCCTGCTATTTTAGTAGAGAGTAAAGGCATTGCTTCACGTGAAGAGTATGATGCTTTATTAGCCGCTGAACTTGATAAATTGCAACCTGATCTTATTTTGTTAGCTGGGTTTATGCGCATTTTAACACCGGACTTTGTTAATAAGTACCAAGGTAAAATGCTTAACATTCACCCATCTTTATTACCAAAATACCCGGGTGTAAATACACATCAGCGTGCAATAGATGCAGGTGATAAAGAGCATGGCGCCACAGTACATTTTGTGACACCAGAGTTAGACAGTGGACCAACTATACTGCAAGCTAAAGTGCCTATCTTCGCTGAAGATGCCGCACAAGACTTGGCGGAACGTGTGTTAACACAGGAACACCAAATCTACGCACTAGCTGCATCTTGGTTTATTAATGAGCGTTTAACCATGCAAGGGCAACATGCCTTTTTAGATGGTAAACAACTCACTGAGTTTGGTTACGCTGCTGATTAACCTGCACATCTATTTTGCATAATAAAAAACCGAAGCTTGCTTCGGTTTTTTCATCTACTCATTTAAAAGCAATTACAAAATTAACCACTGGTACAGCACAGGCATAATCAAGGCCGATAAAATGGCGCACAGTATCAAAGCGATCGATGAAAATGCGCCAGATTCTTCATTCTCTTCTAACACTTTTGCCGTGCCTAACGCATGTGATGCACAGCCGATGGCGACACCTACTGCTTGTGGGTCTTTCACTTTAGTTAAGCGTAAAAAAGGCAAACCAATACTAGCCCCAATGATGCCAGCAAAAATAACCATGGCAGCGGTTAGCGATACAATTCCTTGTAAATTTTTACTTATCTCCATGGCAATTGGCGTGGTCACGGATTGCCCAGCAAAAGAAGCGGCAGTCAGCGCATCGGCACCGAGCAAAGGCATCACATAAAAAGCACAAAAGAAGGCAACAAATACCGATAGTAAACAGCTTAATAAAATATATTTAAGGCGTGCTTTAATCACCTTTAACTGTAAATACAATGGTACAGCTAAGGCAACAATCGCAGGCTCTAATAAAGCAGTGATCACTCCCGTGCCCTGTTGATAATCTTGATAAGGGATAGCGAATAACAACAAGATTGCAATTAAGCTGAAGATAGTTACTAATACTGGATTAAATAATGGATTAGGCGCCATGCTGTATAATTTTTTAGCTAAGAAAAAAAACAGCAATGTCAGTGGCGTGGCAATATAAATAAACATTATTGCTTCTCCTTAATCAGCCATTGATAACAATGCCCAACCATAAATAAGGTCAGTAAGGTGGTGAAAAACAATGAAAAGACAATCACTAACCAATGGGATGCAATCAACTCAAAATAGTTAATTAACCCCACACCTACTGGAATAAACAGAAGTGCTAAATACTTTAACACCAAGTTACCCGTAAACTCTATCCAACTAAGCTTGATAACCCCTAGGGATAAAGCAACAAACAGCATTAACATACCTAAAATAGAAGAAGGAAATGTGCTTTCAAAATAACTCACAATCAACTTAGCAATGGCTAGAAACAAAAAAATAATCAATAAACCAGAAACCAGCTGCAAACTGTTTTTAACGAACAATGCGAACTTCTGTCTAGGTGTAATAGGCATCTCAAGCTTAGTTTGATGCGATGACGATTGAGGCTGTGGCTCTTGTGGTGGTAAAGACTCTTTCATGATATCAATTCAACTAGATTAAATGAGCTGTTACTATATCAAGTTACATCCTCAGTGTTCAAAACAATTATCAATAAGTATCTAATATGACTATACAATTACAAAATTTCATCACCGAAAGCCGCAATCAAGCGAGTACTGATATTGATATTGTGTCTACAGAAGCCATGTTAAACATCATCAATAACGAAGATAAAAAAGTCGCACTCGCCGTTGAAGCTATCTTGCCTAAGATTGCACAAGCAGTTGATCTTATTCATAACGCTTTTAGCAAGAGTGGACGTTTAATCTATTGTGGTGCAGGTACCTCTGGGCGTCTCGGTATATTAGATGCCAGTGAATGCCCCCCCACTTTTGGCAGTCCAGCAGAACAAGTTATTGGTTTAATTGCTGGTGGACAACAAGCTATTTTAAAAGCAGTTGAGAATGCGGAAGATAATCAACAAGCAGGCCAACAAGACTTAATGGATATTCAGTTAACAGCCCAGGATATATTGGTCGGTATCGCTGCAAGCGGACGAACGCCCTACGTGATTGGTGCCATGCGGTATGCACAACAACTCGGTTGTAAAGTGATCAGTTTAACCTGTAATGACAACAGCAAAATGGCTGACATTGCAGATCTTCCACTAGCAGTCATAGTGGGTCCAGAAGTAGTCACTGGCTCATCAAGGTTAAAAGCCGGCACCGCCCAGAAAATGGTGCTAAATATGTTAAGTACTGGCGCTATGATCAAAAGTGGTAAAGTCTTTGGTAACCTAATGGTAGATGTACAAGCAACCAATGCCAAGCTTATCGAACGACAAAAAAAGATCATTATGGAAGCCACGGACTGTAGCAGGGAAACCGCTGAATTAGCCTTGCAAGAATCAGGTCATCACTGTAAAACAGCGATTGTTATGGTCTTAACTGGGGTTGATGCACAACAAGCTAAAAACAGCTTACAACAGCACCAAGGTTTTATTCGTCAATGTATTTAGTCTGATCGGTATAATAATTTAACAATGCATAAAAAAATGCCGCTCACACAGTGAACGGCATTAGTAAAAGTTAATCACTAAAAGTTAGCTAAAGATTACTCTTCGTAAAGGTTGTCGTAAACGTAGTTTGTCGCTTCGATGTAACCAGGGACACTACCACAGTCAAAACGTTTACCTTTAAATTTGTAGGCTAATACACAACCACGTTTAGCTTGCTCTAATAACGCATCGGTAATTTGGATTTCGCCACCTTTACCTGGTTTAGTGTCTTTAATAATATCAAAGATATCAGGTGTTAAGATATAACGACCAATAACCGCTAGGTTACTAGGCTCAGTACCTGGAGCTGGTTTTTCAACCATATCATCAACACGATAAATATCATCACGGATCATTGACCCTTTAATAACACCGTATTTATAAATCTCTTCTTTTGGTACTTCTTGTACAGCAACAATTGAACAACGGAACTGCTCGTATAAGGCAGCCATCTGTTTCAGTACACCATCACCATCAGGGTTAATACATAAATCATCCGCTAAAACAACAGCAAAAGGTTGGTCGCCAATCAGCTCTTGACCGATTAAGATAGCGTGACCTAAGCCTTTCATTTGACGTTGGCGGATAAAAGAGAAACGCGCATTATCCATAATCTTACGGATATCTTTTAACTTCTCTTCTTTTGGTGTGCCGCTAATTTCATTTTCTAACTCGTAATTATGATCAAAATGATCGGCAATTGAATGCTTACCGCGACCAACTACGATCCCCATACCTGTCATGCCTGCTTCAAGTGCCTCATCAACACCAAATTCGATTAACGGTTTGTTAACCAATGGCATCATCTCTTTTGGCATAGATTTAGTCGCAGGCAGAAAACGCGTTCCGTATCCAGCAGCTGGAAATAAACATTTTTTAATCATAATCCCTCACCTAGTTAATACATTTATTTGACATAGATCTACTTTATCATTGTTTTAAAAATAAAACACCTAATCATAATCTATTGTTTTTTAACTTCTTGTTCGAGTTACACGGCGTCTTTCGCCAGCTTTACGATGTTGATTATGTTTTTTAACTGCACGACGAATTCGAGCCTGTGGGTTAGATACTTTGTTAGTATCAACACGCACTTTGGTTTCTGTCTCACGTGGCATATCAACCATTTTACGTAAATAGTTAACTTCTTTAAGCGTCAGTTCTTGCCAACCGCCCTGTGGTAATTGATTATTTAAAATAATGTTACCGTAACGAACACGCATCAAACGGCTCACTTGAAGGCCTTGGCTTTCCCATAAACGACGTACTTCACGCGTACGACCTTCCGTTAATACTACGTGGAACCAACGGTTAATACCTTCACCACCGTGCTCTTTAATATCTAAGAACTTAGCTTCGCCATCTTCAAGTTGTACGCCGGTACGTAAACGATTCAAAATAGCTTCCGTCACATCACCAAATACACGTACTGCGTATTCACGTTCAACCTGTTGGCTTGGGTGCATCATTTTATTAGCGAATTCACCGTCAGTTGTAAATAACAACAGACCAGAGGTATTAATATCTAAACGACCAATAGAGATCCAACGAGCACCTTTTAACTGAGGTAAACGATCAAATACCGTTTTACGGCCTTCTTCATCGCTACGTGTACACACTTCACCTTCTGGTTTGTTGTACGCTAAAATACGACAAACAACACTTTCTGCCGCTTGGTATTTAACAACGTGTCCGTCTACACGGATCACTTGCTCCTGTGTAACACGCTCGCCTAACTCAACAATTTTACCGTCTAGGCTTACACGCCCTTCAGATATGACTGTTTCCATTTTACGACGAGAACCTAATCCCGCACGTGCTAATACTTTTTGTAATTTTTCGCTCATGTTACTTTCCTTTGGGTAATTCACATTATGCCAACTGTCTTTCTCTATTTAGCAAAACTGAATAGAGAGACAAGATTGTTTCTGTTTTGTTTAAATTAATTGTTACTGGAACGGACTTAAATCGCCCGTGCCTTCTCTTACTATCACCACATCATCTTCAGATAAATCAATCACAGTGGTTGGTGATTCACCTAAATAACCACCGTTAATGATCAAATCAACTTGATGCTCTAATTGATCACGAATATCTTCTGGGTCAAACTCAGTACTTGTGTTGCCTGGTAGAATCAAACTCGTGGTCATTAGTGGTGTTTCTAACTCTTCTAACAAAGATAACGCGATTACGTTATCTGGAATACGTATACCAATAGTACGTTTACTTGGGTTCATTAAACGTTTTGGTAAATCTTTAGTGGATTTAAAAATAAAGGTATACGCACCTGGTGTATTGTTTTTCAGCATGCGATACGCACTATTATCAACACGGGCATACACTGCAATTTCAGCTAAATCTTTACACACTAAAGTGAAGTTATGCTTTTTATCTATTTTTCTGATTTGGCACATGCGCTCTAACGCGCGTTTATCATCAAGTGCACAACCTAATGCATAACCGGAATCGGTTGGAAAAATGATCACACCACCTTTGTTAACTATTTCAGCCGCTTGCTTCATTAGTCGTTTTTGTGGGTTTTCTGGGTGCACATAAAAAAACTGACTCATATTGTTCTATAGCCTTTTATCAATATCATTATAAGTATAACTAGCGCGATTAAGCGCTAATCTCTGCACTATGATTAAGATCCCAATTATGCCAAATTGGCTGACAAATTTCAGGTAAAAATAGACTTTTTCCTAAATCACGCCAACGACCAACAAAGTGGAAATCACTGCCTTGAGAGGCTAATAAGTCATACTCTTGACTCCACATGCCTAATTGTAAACGCATTTGTGGCGATTGTTGTCCAATGGCCACTTCCATGGCATCACCACCAGCGGCTTTAAAAGCAACAAATAATTTTCTTAACCATTTATTGGATAATCGGTAAGCATCTGGATGTGCTAATACCGCTTGTCCACCAGCAGCATGAATCGCCGCTATCGCATCTGCTAAATCGACCCAATCGTGAGGCACATAACCTGTATTACCACGACTTAAGTATTTATCGAATACTTTAGGAAAAGTCGGTGCAACGCCAATATCAACAAGATAACGTGCAAAATGCGCTCGAGTAATTGCGCCATCGCCAGCTAACGCTTTTGCGCCTTCATAAACGTTGTCGATATTTGCTTTGGCTAAACGTCGTCCCATTTCAATGGCACGCTGCTCACGCTTCTCTTTTTGTACTTCAATCAATGCCAATAACGCGGGATGTGTTGGGTCAATATTTAACCCCACCACATGAATCTCATGATTAAGCCAATTACTGGTGACTTCGATACCATTAATCAATTGTAATTTTAACTGATGATCTTGAATATATTGTGACGCTTCAGCTAACCCATCAATGGTGTCATGATCGGTAATGGCTAAAAAATGAACTTGTCTGTTTTCAGCACGTTGCACTAATTCGCTAGGGGTAAGTTGTCCATCTGAAGCTTTAGTATGCGAGTGAAGATCAATTAACATGAATATCCTAAAAATAACCTTGACATTAGAAGCAGAATGCAAAAAAATAACTCCTAATTAATACGGGACGCATAATATATGATTTTTAATACAATTACTCTTAAAGATTCTTGGTGGCACTCATTCTCATAAGCGAGCAATGAGGTTTTTGTATATTTAATTTCCCAGAAAAACCTATTTAGAAGCTCGCATATTGCGGGCTTTTTTCATATTTGGAACACACAAAAGTAAAACAGGTAAATCATGATCATTTTAAACAGCGCCCTTAATTGGCGATGGCAAATAAAAATCAGCTAAACACTCTATTTGCAATCACTAATTTTTAAGGACTTAAATATGAACACGCACCACCCAATCGGCACATTAAAAACGATCGAAGCACCTTGTCACTACATCCAAGATTCATTGGGACTCTTTCAAAAAATCAGCGCAAACAGTCATCATCATCTACTTTTTGATTCTGCAGAGATTGAAAGTAAAGCACACTTAAAAAGCTTAATTTTAGTTGATGCTTGTTTGAAGATTACTTGCCAAGGTTTAACGGTTACCTTGGATGCGTTAACTGATAATGGTAAAGATCTACTTACTTTCATCACTCCCAAGTTTTCCACGCAACTAATCACAGCACAACGCCCAAGCCAGTTACAACTTACCTTTCCACAATCAGATACTAGCGGCGATGAAGATCAACGTTTAAAATCAGCATCTCCAATGGACGCTATTCGTTGTATCGTAGAGCGAATTAAAAAGGTCTCAACTCATCCAGAAGCGTTATTCTTAGGCGGTGTATTTGCCTATGACTTCATCGCAACCTTTGAACAATTATTAGCAGTGCCTGATGGAGAGAACACTACACCTGATTACTTGTTCTATGTGGCAGAGACATTAATGTTACATGATCATCAAACTCAACAAGGTGAAGTGCTAGGCAGTGTATTTGGTGGTTTATATTCAGATGAAAGTGAAGCGCGCATTGCACAGCGTATCGAACAATTACAAGGCTTCTGTACAGACTTTATTGCACCTGTAAATCAACAAGTCAGTATTGATGCGACTGTTAAAGTCGATATCAGTGATGAAGAGTACTGTGATATTGTTGAAGAGTTAAAAACCAATATTGTTAAAGGTGATATCTTCCAAGTGGTTCCTTCTCGTAGTTTTTCATTACCGTGTCCTGACCCAATTTCAGCTTATCAAAAACTAAAAGAAACTAACCCAAGTCCCTATATGTTCTACTTAAAAGACAGTGACTTTGTATTATTTGGTGCATCCCCGGAAAGTGCCATCAAATACACACAAAGCTCAGGTGATGTAGAGATTTACCCAATTGCAGGCACACGTCGTCGTGGTTTCAATGCAGATGGATCTATTAATAAAGATTTAGATGGTCGTTTAGAGTTAGAGCTGCGTCTTGATAAAAAAGAAACATCTGAGCATTTGATGCTAGTTGATTTAGCTCGTAATGACGTGGCACGTATTAGCCAGCCAGGTACTCGCCATGTTGCTGACTTATTACAAGTTGACCGTTACAGTCATGTAATGCACTTAGTATCACGAGTGGTGGGTAAATTACGCGAAGATTTAGACGCATTACACGCATACCAAGCTTGTATGAATATGGGCACTTTAGTTGGCGCACCAAAGATCAGTGCATCAAATCTAGTACGCAAAGTAGAGAAAAAACGACGTGGTAGTTACGGCGGTGCTGTTGGTTATATTAACGGTAATGGCGACATGGATAGCTGTATTGTTATCCGATCTGCATTTGTTAAAGATGGCGTAGCTCATGCTCAAGCTGGCGCAGGTGTGGTTTATGACTCAGTACCACAATTAGAAGCCGATGAAACGCGCAGTAAAGCTGCAGCAGTACTTAATGCAGTGGCACTTGCCCATGGCACCACACTTAAAGCAGTGACAGCCAATGCCACTAAGCAAGGAGAATAAACCATGACTTCTACTAATAATAAAGCCACCTTATTCTTTCTTGATAACTTTGACTCGTTTACTTACAACCTAGTAGACCAATTTAAATCATCGGGTTACCCAGTGAAAATCTACCGTAATAACCAAAGCGCAGCGCAAATTAAAGCACATATTGATGCCTGTGAAGGTGAAGTGGTATTAATATTATCGCCTGGTCCAGGTACACCTAGTGCTGCGGGTTGTATGATTGAACTTATCGGTTTATGCAAAGGTAAAGTACCTATCCTAGGAATTTGCCTAGGACACCAAGCGCTAATTGAACAATATGGTGGTGTAGTAGGACAAGCAGATGAAATCCAACATGGTAAATCATCATTAATTAACCACTGTGCAGATAAAATGTTTGCAGGTTTATCCTTGCCTCTGTCTGTAGCACGTTACCACTCGTTAGTGGGCACGACTGTGCCAGACACACTAGAAACGGTAGCAGATTATAACGAGATGTGTATGGCTATCTATCACGCCCAAGATAAGGTGATCGGTTTTCAATTCCACCCTGAATCTATTTTGACCTGTGAAGGTGCACAACTGTTAGAGAACAGCCTTAATTTATTGACTGAAGCGGAGAATGTTTAAATGAGCGAATATGATGTATACCCGACCTTAGAGCAGTTATATCAAGGTCAAACTCTCTCTGAATCACAAAGCCAAGCTTTTTTTGAACAAGTGGTGTTAGGCGAAATAGACCCGATTGTACTGTCTTCAGTATTAACTGCGCTTAAGATTAAAGGTGAAACACCTGCTGAAATCACTGGTGCAGCTAGAGCCTTGTTAGCACAAGCAAAAGCATTTCCTCGTCCTGATTACCCCTTTACCGATATTGTTGGTACTGGTGGCGATGGACTAGGTACTATCAATATTTCAACGGCGAGTGCATTTGTAGCGGCGGCTTGTGGTGTTAAGGTTTGTAAACATGGTAGCCGAAGTGTGTCTAGTAAGTCTGGTTCATCAGATTTATTAGCGGCTTTTGGGGTGAACTTAGATATGTCACCTGAAACGGCACGTCAATGTTTAGATGATTTAAACGTCTGCTTTATTTTTGCGCCTAGCTACCATGCAGGAATGCGTTTTGCCGCGCCAGTACGTGGCGCATTAAAAACCCGCTCTATCTTCAATGTACTAGGCCCACTTATTAACCCAGCACGTCCTGACTTTGAATTAATGGGTGTGTATGCACCAGAGTTATTAGTGCCCATTGCCAAAGTGCACCAACAATTAGGCATGAAACGTGTGATGGTGGTTTACGGTAGTGGCTTAGATGAGGTGGCATTACACGGCTCAACGCAAGTAGCTGAGCTACACAATGGTGAAATAATCGAATATACATTAACACCAGAAGATTTTGGTGTTGAACAGCACCCTGTGGAAAGTATCTTCGGTGGTACACCAGAAGAAAATAAACAAATTATAGAACAAATTTTACAAGGTAAAGGCACTGCTGCTCAGCAATCTGCTGTGGCAATTAATGTATCTGCATTATTAGTATTAAACGGTAAAGCAGATAACTTTAAACAAGGCACTGAAATGGCGCTTAGCAGCATGCAATCAGGCCAACCTTTAACACTATTAAAACAACTTGCGGAGCAAAGTAATGCTTAATGACCAAAGTTTACAAGATACAATTTTAGGCAAGATTGTTGATGACAAATTAATCTGGGTTGAACAACGTAAACAACAACAACCTTTGATTAGCTTCAAAGATCAATTAGTAGAAAGTGATCGTCACTTCTATCAAGCTCTGGACCAAGAAGACAGTGTGTTTATTCTTGAGTGTAAAAAAGCCTCTCCTTCTAAGGGATTAATTCGTGAAGAGTTCGATTTAGACTTAATTGCAAGCACTTACAAAAACTATGCATCAGCGATTTCGGTATTAACCGATGAAAAGTATTTCCAAGGTGACTTTGAGTACATTAATACTGTGCGCTCTCAAGTGACTCAACCAATTATCTGTAAAGACTTTATCGTTGATCCTTACCAAATCTACCTAGCACGTCACTCTCAAGCCGATGCTATTCTGTTAATGCTATCGGTTTTAGATGACGATGCTTACCAAGCTTATCGTAATACTGCACACAGCTTAAATATGGGTGTATTGACTGAAGTCAGTAATGAGCATGAGTTAGTACGCGCTATTGCCCTAGGCGCTAAAGTGATTGGTATTAACAATCGAGATTTACGTGATCTGAGCATTGACCTAAATCGTACTAAAGAGTTGGCAGCTAAGATCCCACAGGATCGTATCGTCATTTCTGAATCGGGGATTTACAACCACCAGCAGGTAAAAGAGCTAAGCGCTTATGCCAATGGTTTCTTGGTTGGCAGTTCAATTATGTCTCAGGCTAATATTGACCTTGCTTGTCGTAAACTGATCCTTGGTGAAAACAAAGTGTGTGGGTTAACCCATGCCCGTGATGCAGCTGATGTCCATAAAGCAGGTGCAGTGTACGGCGGATTAATTTTTGTCGAAAAATCACCACGTTTTGTGGAGTTAGAACAAGCACGTTTAGTGATGTTAGGCGCGCCACTTGCTTATGTCGGTGTATTCCAAAATGAGCAAGTTGAACTAGTCGCTTACACAGCTAAAAGCTTAGGCCTAAGTGCAGTACAATTGCATGGTGATGAATCACCTAAATACATTAAAGAGTTACTAGCAGTCTTACCTAAAAACTGTGAGGTCTGGAAAGCCCATGGCATTATCGACAGCTTACCTGAGTTTGAAAAATACAACGTGAGCAAGCACATCTTAGATACACGTGTTGGCGAGCAAAGTGGTGGCACAGGACAACGCTTTGATTGGACGCTACTTGATCAACAAGATTGCGATAAAAATAGCATTATTCTGGCCGGTGGTCTTAATCCAGAAAACGCACAACAAGCTGCATTAATAGGCTGTGCAGGATTAGATTTCAACTCAGGTGTTGAATCTGCTCCAGGCAAAAAAGACGCTGAAAAATTAAACCGTAGCTTCTCTGAAATTCGTCGATACATGACGCGATAGATGATGTTGGCATTTAACAACATTAAACCGATTAAAAGGTAATAAAAAAATGGAAACATTAAACGCTTATTTTGGTGACTTTGGTGGCATGTATGTGCCGCAAATATTAGTCCCTGCATTAAAACAACTTGAAGCTGAATTTTTAAAAGCACAGCAAGATGAATCATTTCAAGAAGAGTTTAAAGAATTACTCACAGAATATGCTGGTCGCCCTACTCCACTGACGCTATGTCGTAATTTAACTAAGGGTAAAAAAACCAAGTTATACCTAAAACGTGAAGATCTATTACACGGTGGAGCACACAAAACTAACCAAGTATTAGGCCAAGCTCTGTTAGCAAAACGTATGGGTAAAACTGAGATCATTGCAGAAACAGGTGCGGGTCAACACGGTGTAGCAACCGCACTTGCTTGTGCATTGCTTGGTTTAAAATGCCGAGTTTATATGGGTGCGGTAGACTGTGAACGTCAAAAACCGAACATGTTTAGAATGCGCCTAATGGGAGCAGAAGTCATTCCAGTGACCTCAGGCTCTTCAACGTTAAAAGATGCTTGTAATGAAGCCCTACGTGATTGGGCTGGAAGCTACGAAACTGCACATTACCTGTTAGGTACAGCAGCAGGACCACACCCCTTCCCGACCATTGTTCGTGAATACCAAAAAGTGATTGGTGAAGAAGCGAAAAAACAATGTCTACGTAAAGAAGGTATTTTACCGGATAAAGTAATCGCTTGTGTGGGTGGTGGCTCTAATGCTATCGGTATTTTTGCTGACTTTATTGACGATGAAAATGTACAACTGATTGGTGTTGAACCAGGCGGTCACGGTATTGAAACTGGCGAGCATGGTTGCCCTATTGCTTGTGGTACAGACGGTATCTTCTTTGGTATGAAATCATTGATGATGCAAGATGGCTATGGTCAAATTCAAGAGTCTTACTCAATTTCTGCTGGCTTAGATTTCCCATCTGTAGGCCCACAACATGCACACTTAGCAAAAATTGGTCGTGCAGAATATGTAAATGCCACCGATGATGAAGCGTTACTTGCCTTTAAAGCATTAGCAGAACAGGAAGGCATTATCCCTGCTTTGGAATCATCACACGCCTTAGCACACGCACTAAAAATTATTGAGCAAGATGATAAAGAACAAGTCATTATTGTGAATTTATCAGGACGTGGTGATAAAGATATCTTCACCGTGGCAGACATATTTGAAAAGAGAGGCATGATCTAATGACAGATAATCTTCAGTCACAGCGATACGCTAAATTATTCGACAAACTAGAGAAAGCTAACCAAGGTGCCTTTGTCCCATTTGTAACAGTGGGTGACCCTGACCGCGAACAGTCTTTAAATATTATTGATACGCTAGTGAAAGCAGGCGCAGATGCACTTGAATTAGGTATTCCATTTTCAGATCCAGTTGCCGATGGAGTGGTGATTCAAGATGCTTCGATCCGCGCACTAGAATCTGGTACAACACCGCAAGTTTGCTTTGAAATCATCAAAGAGATTCGTGCAAAACACCCTGATACACCGATCGGTTTATTGTTATATGTTAACCTTGTTTACCGCAATGGCATCGAATCTTTCTACCAAGAGTGTAAAGCTGCAGGTGTTGATTCAATTCTGATTGCCGATGTACCTTTACATGAAAGCGCACCTTACCGTGCAGCAGCAGACAAAGTAGGTTTACAACAAATCTTTATTGCACCACCTAATGGCGATAAAGCGACACTTAAACAGGTTGCTGAATATGGTCAAGGTTACACTTATCTATTAAGCCGTGCCGGTGTCACTGGAGCTGATGCAAAAGCAGGTATGCCCGTTGAACATATGCTGGGAACATTAGGCGAGCATAATGCCCCACCATCACTGTTAGGGTTTGGTATTTCTCAACCTGAGCAGGTAGCTGATGCAATCAAATCAGGTGCAGCCGGTGCTATTTCTGGCTCTGCTGTCGTTAAAGTGATTGAGCGTAATCTCGGTAACCCTGATAAGATGCAATCGGAAATGGCTGAGTTTATCAGCGCCATGAAAGCTGCAACATTAAAATAAGCCATATAAAGAGAGTGTCATGAAACAATTTTTTGAATTTATACCGTTAATCATCTTTTTTATTGTTTATAAAATGGTTGATATCTACGCAGCAACTGGCTCGTTAATTATTACCACGGGTTTGTTGTTGGCTTACAACTACTTTAAGCATGGTAAAGTAGAAAAAATGCATCTGATCACTTTCTTAATGGTCTTAGTCTTTGGTTCCTTGACCTTAGTATTACATAACGACCTGTTTATTAAGTGGAAAGTAACCGCTGTTTATGCGCTGTTTGCCATTGCTCTGATCGCTAGCCAATATATCTTTAAAAAGCCGATCATCAAACAGATGTTAGGTAAAGAGATCACCCTACCAGAAAACGTCTGGGCAACATTAAACCTCGCTTGGGCCGTATTCTTTATAATACTTGGCCTACTCAATATCTATGTGGCTTTTTACATGGCAGAAGATGTTTGGGTTAACTTCAAAGTATTTGGGCTATTAGGCGCAACGATTGTGTTTACCCTATTAAGCGGTGTTTATATTTATAAGTACTTGCCTAAAGATGAAGAGAAAACCAAAGACCCATTAGATGCAGATAATGAATAAGCCTCAATAGCACTAATCTAACGCATCAATATCAATAAAATCCAATACAGCAATGTATTGGATTTTCATTAACACCACCTTGCACTTCCTATCAAGTTCTATTCAATCATTCTGTGACAGAACAATTATTATGCATATTTCAACGTGAACAACTAATACCCATTAAAAAAATAAGCCTATTAAGATTAAAACGCTAAATTAAGCGCTTTTTTCAGAGTTTTATTCTGAAAGAAATGCAAATACAAACATTAATAATGGATATTAACGATTATGATGTGATTACTAATGGATGATTATTTTTGGAATAGCGATGAAAGTATTAATTTTAGGTTCAGGTGTGATAGGTGTAACAAGTGCGTGGTACTTAGCTAAATCTGGCCATGATGTAACAGTGGTTGATAGACAAGCTACCGTAGCAAATGAAACCAGTTTTGCTAATGCGGGTCAAATTTCACCTGGGTATTCTGCACCTTGGGCTGCACCAGGTATTCCAATCAAAGCAATGAAATGGTTAATGCAAGAGCTTGCGCCTTTAAAAATCAATTTTAAAGATCTTGATACAGAAACCATGTTGTGGATGACCAAGATGGTTGCCAACTGTAATAATGCTGATTACCAAATCAATAAAGCACGCATGATGCGCGTAGCTGAATATAGCCGCGATTGTTTACGTGATATTCGTCGTGAAATTAATATCCAATACGACCACAGAACACAGGGTACTCTACAAGTATTCCGTACAGATAGCCAAGTACAAAGCGCTAAGAAAGATATCAAAGTGCTTACTGAGTGTGGAGTTGACCATACGGTATTAAGCGCTGATGATTGTCTGGGTTATGAACCTGCACTTAAACACACCATTAATAAAATTGTTGGTGGTCTGCACTTACCTAATGACGAAACAGGTGATTGTCACCAGTTTGTAACTGAGCTTGCTAAAGATTGTGAAAGAATGGGTGTGAAATTTATGATGGACACCAACATTCAAAAACTTAACAAGCAAGGTGGTGAGATTGTTAGTGTATCAACAGATAAAGGCGAACTAACGGCAGACTCATACCTAATGGCGTTAGGGTCATACTCTACCCATATGCTAGCGAATATCGATATCAAAGTACCGGTTTACCCAATTAAAGGCTACTCACTAACCTTGCCTATCGAAGATTATTCTGCTGCTCCTGAGTCGACAGTAATGGATGAAACCTATAAAGTAGCGATCACTCGTTTAGGTGACCGTATTCGAGTGGGTGGTACAGCCGAAATTAGCTCTTACAACTTAGCTTTATTAGAAAAGCGTCGCAAGAATATCGAATTCTCTATAGCAGATTTATTCCCTCATGCAGCAGACTTATCAAAAGCAGAATTCTGGACTGGTTTACGACCAATGACACCGGATGGCACACCTATTCTGGGTAAAACCAAGATCGATAACTTATTTCTCAATACTGGCCACGGTACATTAGGTTGGACCATGTCTTTAGGCTCAGCAAAATTTGTTAGCGATGTTATGAATGATAAACAACCGGAAATTGATGACTCTGGTTTATCAATTGACCGTTACGCAAAATAGGACTCAAGATGGCTAGATCTGCAACGGCAGTTATTAAATTAAGTGCAATTAGACAAAACTATTTATACGCAAAATCATTAGCTGCCCCAGCAAAAGCAATTGCAACAATTAAAGCAAATGCATATGGACATGGCGCGATTCAAGTGGCTAATGAATTAAGTGATGTAGCAGATGCGTTTGCTGTCGCCTGTATTGAAGAGGCGATAGAATTACGAGACGCAGGCATTAAACAACCTATCTTATTATTAGAGGGTTTCTTTACTGCCGATGAATTAGCTTACATTAGTGAGTTTAATTTATGGTGTGTTGTACACAGTCAATATCAATTGGATGCCATACAAGCGGGTGAGTTTGAGAAGCCTATTAATGTGTGGTTAAAAATGGATACTGGCATGCATCGCTTAGGTTTTTTACCTAACCAATATGCAGGCGCTTGGCAGCAACTTGAAAAGATGCCACAGGTAAATAATATCACCCATATTACGCACTTTTCATCTGCCGATGATTTAAGCTCAATACGTACAGAACAACAAACAGCGCTATTTTTAGAGACAATTGGAGCGTTACCTGGCGATATTAGTATTGCTAACTCTTCTGCTGTATTAAGCAAAGCGATGCCAGATCGAGTGCAGTGGGTACGCCCTGGTATTATGCTATACGGTGCGTCACCTATCGATAACCCAGAGATTGCAAAATCATTAGCACCAGCGATGACTTTTAAAGCTAAAGTCATTTCTGAACGTATTATCGAAGCCGGCGAATGTGTTGGCTACAACGCACTTTGGAAAGCTGAAAAACCAAGTAAAATTGGCACAGTGTCTATTGGTTATGCTGATGGTTACCCAAGACATGCAGGTACAGGCACACCGGTTTTAGTCAATGGTAAAAAGAGTCAATTACTAGGACGTGTTGCCATGGATATGATCATGATTGATCTGTCTATGTTTGATGACCAGGACTGTATTGGATTTGAAGTAGAGTTTTGGGGTGACAATATCCCTGTTAATGAGATTGCACAGTGTGCTGATACCATTGGTTATACTTTACTTTGTGGTATTTCACGCCGTGTAAACAAACTGTACATTAAGCAATCTTAACACTGACGATATTAAACTAGCAGTGTGATTGATAAAACTAAAAGACCTAGTAGTTTAGCTACTAGGTCTTTTTTATAGTCATTATTTTTTATACCAATGATACTAAGCTGCTATCTCATCCATGCTGTCTTGAAAATTCTCAGCAATCTCCACAAACTTCTCTTCTATTTCTAAAAAAGCGACAACCACTGCTGGGTCAAAATGCGTGCCTTGCCCCTCAACAATAATACCCTTGGCTTTATCATGTGAAAAAGCCGGTTTATAAACACGTTGACTAATCAAAGCATCATAAACATCAGCTAATGCCATTAATCGACCAGATAAGGGAATATCTTCACCAGCCAATAGATTAGGGTAACCAGATCCATCCCACTTCTCATGATGTGACAGCGCTATCTCTTTTGCCACTTCTAAGAACGAACTTGTACCTAATTGTTTCTCTGCAATAGACAAGGCATCAGCACCGATTTGCGCATGCCCTTTCATGATCACAAACTCATCATCGGTCAATTTACCTGGCTTAAGTAAAATATTATCGGGAATACCTACTTTGCCGACATCGTGTAATGGCGCAGACTTATATAACAGATCAATATAGGTTGGTGTTAATAACGCTTTATATTTAGGAGATAAACTTAACTGCTCGGCTAACACTTTGACATACTCTTGGGTACGTAAAATATGTGCACCGGTTTCATTGTCACGCGATTCTGCTAACGCAGATAAACTGACAATGGCCACATCACGTGTGGTTTGCACTTCGTTTTGTGAAACTTGTAAACTATCTAACATGGTATTAGTCAATGATGCAGTGGAACCAAACTCGTCAAAACTGAATATAGGTAAGCGTGTATCAAACCGCCCTTCACTGACCTTAGTTAAGGCTCTCTCTTGGCTTATTAATACGCCTTTAATGACTTTAGCCCATAAGCGCATCACAGCAATTGCATAACCCATCACAACCGCAGCAATAAACAGCAACTCCTTAATCACACTAATTTGTCCTGAACCGTCAGCCAATAAAGCCGGGTTGTGCTTTAACCAGAAGATATCCTTCACTGCAACCATTGTCAGCGCACCCGTTAAAATAACTAATAAAAATACCACTAGAGCAATCATCTGATTAACTAATGAAGTACGCGCCCCTGATAATTGATAGCTAAAGTCACCCTTTTCTTGCATTACTTGCATCTGCGTTAACTTAGCAGAAAGTTGTAAAATACAACCAGTAAAAAAGCCGAATAAAGCCATTCCAAATAATACTTTTAGATTACTGTCTAAACCAAAGTCATAAAAAGTATTGTAAACAAGTGCTAAGGGGATACTGGCAATAAAAAAGCACCCTGTATCTAATTTAATTTGCTGATTACTTTTACTTAAATGATGACCGGCTAATAAAAAGTGACGTAACAGAAATAAACTGGTAAACGTCAGGGCAACATGCACAAATATCTCAGTGAAGGTTAAAGTTGCTAAAAAAGGACAAACCTTACCGCCGTAACTACCAAATAAGATGGCAGCAAGCGCATATAACTTAAGTGTTAATGGCGCATTATAGTGAGTGTTATTCATTGAATTCCCTTTCTGTTTTCCATCTAACGCAGGTTTAATAAGTATCAATTAATGAGTATAGACATAAACAAAAAATCTACCTCTTTTGTACTATATACAGCCTAAATAAAAAACACCAAGCAAATGCATCTCAAAATAATGCCAATTTCAAAGACAAATCAAGATTAGAGCGGGGAGTAAATAGGAAGTGTTAAAGGTGACTAGCAAACACAAAAAAGGTTATCCGAAGATAACCTTAATCGTAGTACGAACTAAATATGAGTATTTAGTTTGAATGTAACATGCTGTTTAGTTCAACAGCACTTTTGTTTGCTAGACATTCAATTTGACCAGTAATAGAGTTACGACGGAATAATAGATCGTCTTTATTAGCTAGATCACGTGCTTTAACAAAACCAGCATCGTTACCTTCGTTGTCTAACATTTTAACTTTAGATCCCGCAGTCACGTATAAACCAGATTCGATAGTACAACGGTTACCTAGTGGGAAACCTAAACCAGCATTCGCACCTAATAAGCTGTTTTCGCCAATCGCAACAACCATTTTACCACCACCAGATAGAGTACCCATGATTGAAGCACCACCGCCAATATCACTACCTTCACCTACCATAACGCCAGCAGAGATACGACCTTCAACCATGCTTACACCTGAAGTACCAGCGTTGAAGTTGATGAAACCTTCGTGCATTACCGTTGTACCTTCACCTACGTGTGCACCTAAACGAACGCGCGAAGTATCTGCGATACGCACACCAGCAGGCACAACGTAATCAACCATTTTAGGGAATTTATCAACACAATCTACAGTGATAGTCTTACCTTTAAGACGTGCTTCAATTTGACGGTCTTTTAATTCTGGAAGGTCGATAGCACCTTTGTTTGTCCATGCAATGTTATGCAGTAGACCAAAGATACCGTCTAATACAACACCGTGTGGTTTAACTAAACGATGAGAGATAAGTTGTAGTTTTAAGTAACCTTCTGCAACGCTTTGTGGTGCTTCATCTGTTGCTAAAATAACTAATACTAACGTTTGTTTTGATTTAGCAGCTGCAACAGCAAAATCTGCATTATCAGTATCGTTTTCACCATTAAATGCCGCAGCTAATTGCTCTGCAATTGAGCGCTCGATTTCAATAACTTGGTTGCCACCTTGGTAACCAACGATAGCAGCAATCGTTGCCACTAGGTCTTCATTTGGGTTTAAAATTGGATTTGGGAAAAACGCTTCAATGATTTTTTGATCGCGGTTTTTAGTAGCAGTACCAAATGCAAGAGAGAAAGTAGACATGATTTAAGCTCCGATTTAAAAGTCTATTAGAAATAATAAGGTGCTAATAATAGAGAAGCCACGCAGTAGATGCAAAACTAAAATGCCTATTTAGCTTAAAAGGAAACAAAAAGGTAATAGCAAACAACAGATCCTAGGGTTTTAAATTTTAGATACAGGTTTGGTACGTCTAAATAGTGTTGATATCAAGCACTTTAAGAGTGTTAACAAACCTTCTAAGATAAGCATTAACCCAATAGCGACAGTGACACCAACAACAATAGCCTGCTGATTAAGCACAATATTCGCCTGATAGGTTTGCCAGGTTTGTTTAGTGATCGGAGAGTTAATTTGTTGTGCTAAATGTGCTAAACGGTGCCAGAGAGGTTGTTGTAATTCATCGATTTGTATTTGTAAATTTTGTACACGTAGATAACTGGCTTCAATCACTTTCGCTTCATCACGAAATACATTTTCATCACTGTTTTGATGTTGTTCAATAAGCGCTGTTAAGTCACCTTCAAAATATAAATCAGCCAATGCTTGAAACTGAGCTAATTGCGATTGAGCTTCTGCAAAGTGGCCTTGAAGGCGTGTTTCATATTGGTGTAAAAAACTCGGTAACTGTAAGCCAACCAGCAAACTTAAGGTAAAAACCAATTGCAAACTATAGCGTTTAATTACCGAGTACATGGGTTATTTCAAACCAGATTTATTGCAATGCACAGTTATTTAAAACCACGGCTAGTACGCAATACTTCGTAGGCTTTTTGAATATCTTGCGCTTTCTCTTTTGCAAGCTCCATCATCTCTTCAGGTAGCCCTTTTGATGCTAATTTATCTGGATGGTTTTGACTCATCAATTTACGGTAAGCTCGTTTCACTTCTTTATCCGTTGCACTGCTTTCCACACCTAATACTTTGTATGCGTCGGCTTCTGAATCGGCTTTGTTGTACTGTTGACCGCCTTGACTGCCGCGGTGGAAGTGTTGCTGACCTTGAATCATTTGAATCAGTCTATCTAACTCAAAGCGAGAGAACCCTAAGGTTTCTGCGATGGTGTATAAAATAGCTTGTTCATTTTGGTCAATTTCACCATCTGAACACGCCACTTGTACTTGAATCGCCAAAAACATCTGCAATACATTACGCTCGCCATGCAAACCACGTTTAAATAATTGTAGTCTGTCCACCAAGGCAAAATCAGCGTCCTTACCAGCAGTAAAAGCAGCTTGTGCTTGTGAACGCGCTTCACCGTGTAAATTCATTTGATCCATGTAAGCATTGGCTACTTGGATATCAGTTTGTGTTACCTGCCCTTTCGATTTTGCTACGTGCCCCATCACTGAGAAAGCCGTTTCAAAGAACAATTTTTGTTTTTCTGCGCTATTTCCGCGGCCGCCTAAAATACCATCTTGCATATTAAAGTTACGTCCCACAGCAACATCAAAACGATGGCCTAACCAGACACCTAAGATCAGTCCTAAAAAATGCCCGAACATAAATCCAAAAAGACCACCTA
The DNA here is from genome assembly GCF_003318165.1 of Psychromonas sp. B3M02. GTDB lineage: Bacteria > Pseudomonadota > Gammaproteobacteria > Enterobacterales > Psychromonadaceae > Psychromonas. The sequence goes on along the minus strand of NZ_QOCB01000156.1, from coordinate 6,782 downwards.
ATAATTTGCCCCATATGCGCATAACTAATAATTACCTATAAATTAAGAAAAAATTCAATCTGTTTATTATTTTGACTAAGTCTGAAACGATTTGCCAATTATTTGTACTAAATAACAAAAATACACGCGTATTAATCAATCAAAGATTGGAGCAAGCATCAGTTTACTCTATTATATACGCCATATTATTGTTTCTGCTTAGCGTTTGTTAATACTTCTAAGCACTTGTTGTGAGTTATCCATGTTAAAACTACTACCTTTATTGTTTATAATCTCCCCCATTGCAAGTGCTGTTGCACAGGAACTTGATAATAGTGAATTAAATAACGACATAAATAATACAGATAATGCATCGGAAAGTTCAGAAAATACAGACCTGACGGATCAAGCACTTTTCTTTCAGCAATGTTATCAGCAGGTACCTCGTATTACTGCGCGCAGCAGTGAACTGGATAGAAACCAAATTCCAGTGAGCGTTGATGCGGATTCATTAAGAGGTCTAGACGGCGAGATTATATATCAAGGTGACGTTAACCTAGTACAAGGCGATAAAAGTCTCAATACTGATAAATTAATTTTTAATCGCAATACTTCACAAGCAAATGCCATTGGTAATGCCCGTTATGTAGACGGTCAAATTACCCTGCTTGCTGACCAAATCGACACCAATTTCAAAACCAACGAATCGTCAATATTCCAAACTGAGTTCCAATTTCATGGTCAAGGTGGCCGTGGCAGTGCCGACCAGGTACATGACAATGGTCAAGGCTTTTACGAACTAAAGTCCTCCAATTACACCGCTTGTCCTCCTAACGACATCACTTGGAGTCTGGATGCGTCTACTTTGTATATTGATCAAGAGGAAGATATGGGCACAGCGTGGAATGCCGTACTTAGAATTAAAGATGTGCCGGTATTTTATTTTCCCTACATCAGTTATCCATTATCGGATACGCGTAAGACCGGTATTTTATTCCCAACCTATGAGTATTCATCGGTTAATGGTTTAACTTACAAACAACCTATTTACATCAATATTGCACCTAACCAAGATGCCACCCTTACACCGACTTATATGCAAAATCGTGGTACCTTAATTGCAGCTGAATATCGTTACCTCTTTGGTATCGGCTCTGGTACGGCTCAGGTTGAATACCTAGCTGATGACCGTATTCGTCAAGATGATGATGGTGAAGATATTGGTGACCGTTACTTAGTGCATCTTGATCATAGGGTAAATTTTGGTCAAAACTGGAGCTTTGATGCCGACTATAACAAGGTAAGTGACGAGTATTACTTCAGTGATATCAGTACTGACTATGGTACACGAAGTGATAATCAGTTATTACAAACAGCCAAACTAGACTATACAAAAACTGATTGGAACACAGAATTAGAAGTCCGAAACTTCCAAGTTTTAGAAAGCGATGACGATGATGATACATCGCATGTGGTATTACCTAAGTTCGCATTCTCTGCTTATAAGCCATTAAATTGGAAGAGCTTACAGTTTAACTGGTACTCTGAAGTAACTCGTTTCGATCACGATGACAATGATGTTTATACCGGTACGCGTGTACATGTTGAGCCTAAAATATCTTTGCCACTATATTACGACTCATTGTTTGTTAACACCGAGTTGAAGTATATGTTGAGTTATTATGAGCAAGACCTAGACAATGCCACTAAATATGATTGGTATGACGACCTAGAAGAAACAGAGGTTCGTAACTTACCCTCTTTCAAAATTAACTCAGGTATCAATTTAGAGCGAGATTTAACCTGGTTTGGTGATGATTACCGTCAAACCTTAGTGCCGCAATTACAGTATTTGTACGTGCCTTATCAAGACCAATCAGGCATTGGTTTATACGACACCACGGCCCTACAACAAGATTACTACGGTTTATTCCGTGATAACCGTTATTCAGGTTATGACCGCATTGCTGAAGCAGACCAATTAACCTTTGGTCTTTCGACCAGTTTCTTAGATGCACAAGGCAGAGAAAAACTGCATTTTGCTATTGGTCAGAACTATTACTTATCTCAATCTCGTACTGTGTTACCAACTGATGACGACGATGATGACACTGAGTACAACAAGTCATCAATCGTATCAGAGTTAGATGTTAACTTTGACAATGATTACTTCTATCATGCTGGTATTGAATGGAACAGTGATAGTAACTTCATTCGTCGCGCTAACACTACCTTTGAAAAGCGTTGGAATGGTGATAACTATGTACAACTGAGTTATCGTTATTACAAAGATGATCAAGATGCTGATTGGGATGAAATTGTTAACCAAGTCGGCACCAAAATGAACTGGGCTATTGATACCCAGTGGTCAACCTTTGCAAGTTATTATTACAATGTAGATTACAACAATAGCTTTGAAAGTATTATTGGCTTGAAATACCAATCATGTTGTTGGGCAATTGGTTTAACTTACGATCAACATTTACTCTCTTATTATGGTGACGAAAACAGTTACGATGATGATCTTGAAACAGAAAGAAGTATCAGTTTAACATTAGAGTTAAAAGGTTTAGGTGGTGTTGGCACTTCTGGTACTGACGATGGTCTATTCGACTATGGCCGTCCATTTTATTTAAAGTAATAGGTAAAAAATGAATTTATCAAAACGAATTTTAAGTGCACTTATCGTAGTGACAACATTATCGCCATTCGCGAATGCAGCAGAAGTAGAAGTCGATAAAATTGAAGCAGTCGTCAACAAAGAATTAATACTCAGCAGCGACATGACCAGTATGAAACGTGACTTGATTAAGCGTTATCAAGAGAGTGGTCAAAGCTTACCTGATGTAGAAAACCTAGATAAACAAGTATTAGATAAACTAATCAGTGACCGCCTACAGCTGCAAATTGCAGAGCGTATCGGTTTACGTATTAATGATGCGCAGGTTGACCAAACGATTGCTGAAATCGCAAAAAACCAAGGCACTGATGTGGCAGGTCTTCGCGCAGATTTAGCGGCGTCTGGCATTAACTACAAACAATTTGTGAGTAATATTCGTGATGAACTGACCATCAATGAGGTGCGTCAAATACAAGTGCGTCGTCGTATCAGCATCTCTGACCAAGAAGTAGAGCAAGTGATTAACCGTATTAACCAAGCAGGTGATGCACAAACTGAGCTTCGTTTTGCACATATTTTATTAAAAGTAGCTGAAGACGCTTCTCCAGAAGCTAAACAAGCAGCCGATGAGAAAGCTGAAAAATTAGCGACACAAATTAAAAATGGTGCTGATATCCAAGCTCTGGCGAAGGCTAATTCAGAAGGTCCAAAAGCACAAGAAGGTGGTGATTGGGGTTGGAGAAAGCTAGACGATATGCCAAGCCTTTTTGTTGAAGAGTTATCTGAAAACAATACTAAAGGACAAGTCGTTGGACCATTCCATACACGCTTAGGTGTTCATATTATTCAAATATTGGACAAAAAAGGCGGTCAAAATGTGATGACTGAAGAGGTTAAGTCTCGTCATATTTTAATTAAACCAAGCATTATTTTAAGCGAAGAGAAAACTCAAGCTTTATTAGCAAACTTACGCCAACAGATTTTAGATGGCAGCAAAACCTTCGAAGAGTTAGCTAAACAATACTCACAAGACCCAAGTTCAGCAGTACGTGGTGGTGATTTAGGTTGGGCAGATCCAAACGTTTATGTACCAGAATTCCGCGACATTGCACAATCACAAGCAATTGGTGAAATTAGCCAACCGTTCCAAACAACACATGGCTGGCATATTCTACAAGTATTAGACAAGCGTGAATCTGATACCACTGAAAGTGCCACCAAGCAAAAAGCGTATAACTTAATTTATCGACAACGCTTCCCAGCTGAAGCATACGCTTGGTTAAATGAATTACGCCAAGAGGCTTACATTAAAATCGTTAACCCTGACTACATCATCGAGGAATAAATATGCTACCTCGTATCGTAGTAACCGCTGGTGAACCTGGCGGCATTGGCCCAGATTTAATTTTACAACTTGCTGACCAAGTATGGCCGGTGGAGTTAGTCATTTGCGCTGATTTAAACGTACTAAAATCGCGTGCGGCACTGCTTAATAAACAGATTAACTTTGTTGAGTATCGAGCAGATGGTCAACAAGCAACACCCGCTGTCGGGCAGCTAACTGTTGCACATATTGCAGCACCAGCAACTGTTGTAGCAGGTGAATTAAACGTAGAAAATGGCGCCTATGTACTAGAAACATTACGCTTTGCTAGCCAAGGTTGTTTATCTGGTGAATTTGCTGCAGTTGTCACTGCACCTGTTCATAAAGGCATTATTAATGATGCAGGCGTTGTATTCAGCGGTCATACTGAATTTTTTGCTGAACAAGCAGAAGTAGACTTAGTGGTAATGATGTTAGCTACAACTGGCTTACGCGTTGCACTTGCAACCACTCACCTGCCTTTATCAGCGGTGCCAGCAGCTATTACCGAACCATTGCTCGATAATATTATCAGCATCTTAAACGCAGAGTTAAAGAACAAATACGCAATACAAAACCCTACCATCTATGTCTGTGGATTAAACCCACACGCCGGAGAAGGTGGGCATATGGGAAGAGAAGAGATTGAAGTTATTGAACCCGCTTTAGATAATATTAGGGCAAAAGGCATTAATTTAGTGGGTCCACTTCCCGCTGACACTCTCTTTCAAGAAAAATACTTACAACATGCAGACGCTGTATTAGCGATGTACCATGACCAAGGGTTACCGGTACTTAAGTACAAAGGTTTTGGTCAATCAGTGAATATCACACTGGGCCTACCTTTCATCCGTACATCGGTTGATCACGGCACCGCATTAGATTTAGCAGGAACAGGAAAAGCCGACTCAGGTAGTTTAATATGTGCAGTCAATGAAGCAATTACCATGGTCCAAAGTAACATCAACAAGGTTAACTAAAAAATGAATGATAAAACCCACCTAGGCCATACTGCCCGTAAACGTTTTGGACAAAACTTTTTACACGATGATTACATCATCGACTCAATCGTTGCGGCTATTGCACCACAGGCAGACGACAATATCGTAGAGATTGGCCCAGGTTTAGGCGCATTAACAGAGCCAGTTGCGCGTAAAGTAGATTGCTTAAACGTAGTCGAATTAGACCGTGATTTAGCAGCACGTTTAGAAGAACACCCAACCCTGCGCGATAAGTTAAAAATCACTCAAGCCGATGCGATGCGTTTCGACTTTGGTCAACTTGTGCAAGGTGATAAGCAACTGCGTGTATTTGGTAACTTACCTTACAACATATCTACCCCATTAATGTTCCACCTATTTGAGTTTGCAGACAAAATTTCAGACATGCACTTCATGCTACAAAAAGAAGTGGTTAACCGTTTATGTGCAGGCCCTGACTGTAAAGCTTATGGCCGTTTAAGTGTGATGGCTCAATATTACTGTAATGTCATTCCAGTACTAGAAGTACCACCAACAGCCTTTAAACCAGCGCCTAAAGTGGATTCTGCCGTAGTACGTTTAGAGCCTTACGATACACCACCGTTTATTGCAAAAAGCATCAAGGTATTAAACCAAGTCTGCTCAATGGCCTTTAACCAACGTCGTAAAACAGTGCGTAATGGTTGGCGTGAAATCTTAACGGCAGAAGAGTTAATCAGTTTAGATATTAACATCGGTAGTCGCGCAGAAAACATCTCTGTAGAAGAGTATGTGCGTGTGGCTAACTATGTTTTTGACCGTCAACAAGATTAACTCTTTATGGCAACTTATATAGTCGGTGATATTCAGGGCTGTTATGACGAATTACGTCAATTACTGGCCCTCGCTGAGTTTGATACTCAACAGGATGAACTATGGGTCACTGGTGATTTAGTGGCACGTGGCCCTAAATCATTACAAACCTTACGCTATATAAAGAAAATAGGTGCAAAAGTGATCCTAGGTAATCACGATTTGCACTTATTAGCTACTGCTTTAGGTATTCACTCTTTTAAAGATAAAGATAAAACGGCGGCAATTTTACAAGCAGATGATGGCCAAGAGTTACTCGATTGGTTACGCATGCAGCCTTTGTTATTACAACACCCTGAGTATAAGTTTATTATGGTTCACGCCGGTATATTACCTGCTTGGAGTATTAAAAAAGCGAAAAAGCTCGCGAAAGAAGTAGAAGCACAACTACACAGTAAACATTACAAAACCATGCTAAAGGACATGTACGGTAACCACCCTACTCGCTGGAATAATGATTTACAGGGTGTAGAGAGAATGCGTTTTATTATTAATGTGTTCACGCGGATGCGTTACTGTACTATTGATGGTGAATTAGAGTTCCACAACAAACGCTCGCCGAGTGAAGTGCAAGACGAACAATTAAAACCTTGGTTTGATATTACGCCTCGTAAACATAAAAAACCGATTCTATTTGGTCATTGGGCAGCTTTATTAGGGCAAACCGAGCAACCAGACATTTATCCGCTAGATACTGGGTGTGTGTGGGGAAATAGTTTATCTATGATACGCTGGCAAGATAAAAAGATGTTCTCTCTATCCTGCCCTGCGTATTGTTAAGGCTATTTAATTTAAACCTAGTCTAACTTTTCTTAACTTATACCAATTGTATTAAATAACTGATCTAAATTTTGCGCCGGAAAAATGGCTTAGTTTGAGGCGTAAGTTGATGTAAATGGTTGTTCCCTATACGAAACTTACAACGAAAAAATAAGTTGTTTTAACAAGTAAAATAGATCAGTTACTTACTATGATTGGTATTATTAAC
>NZ_QOCB01000149.1:2365-5025 GCF_003318165.1 Psychromonas sp. B3M02 | reverse complement strand
GGTTATTGGTTCGCTTCGCTCATCGAAACTAATACACATATGCGATAACTCGCATACTGGCAGGCTATAAAAAGGAATCGCAGAGCTCTTCCGCTCATAACACTAGGCTGTCGCCTAATTCGCTCAGCGCTCCGGATATTAAGCTTCGCTTAATGGCTATCGCACTTATTTAATTTAACTTTGAAGTTGGTATTCTGTTCCTTACCTGGACTTAATCAATATTTTCTTTAGTTTTCTCTTTTCTATCATATTTATATGGATCATTAGTTTGTATTTGATAGCATAAATTATCCTGTTATAAGAGAGACGCTTATGTCTAAAAAAATTATTCGTATTGCAACACGTCATAGTCCTTTAGCGATGTGGCAAGCTAACTTTGTTAAAGCTGAATTACTTAAACATCATGATGATTTAACGGTTGAATTATTACCGATGAAAACTAAAGGCGACATTATTCTTGATACACCTTTAGCTAAAGTTGGTGGTAAAGGTTTGTTTGTTAAAGAACTAGAAGTGGCTATGTTAGAAAACCGAGCTGATATTGCCGTTCATTCTATGAAAGATGTGCCTGTGGACTTTCCTGAAGGATTAGGGTTAAGTGTTATTTGTGAGCGTGAAGATCCTCGTGATGCTTTTGTATCTAATCAATTTAAAGAAATTGCAGACCTACCTGAAGGCGCTGTAGTAGGAACTTGTAGTTTACGTCGTCAATGTCAAATAAAGTCGTTACGTCCTGATTTAGTAATTAAAGATTTACGCGGTAATGTAAATACGCGTTTACGAAAATTAGATGATGGTGAATACGATGCTATTATTTTAGCGGCTTCTGGTTTAATGCGTTTAGAGATGCACGATCGTATTGCTAGCTTTATTGAGCCTGAAATTAGCCTTCCTGCTGTTGGTCAAGGTGCTGTGGGCATTGAATGTCGTTTAGATGACCAAGAAACTATGGCATTATTAGCGCCATTAAATCATCAACAGACTCGTATCAGAGTGACTGCTGAACGTGCAATGAATTTAGCATTAGAAGGTGGTTGTCAGGTCCCTATTGGTAGTTTTGCTCTGTTGGATGGCGTACAAGTATTTTTACGTGGTTTAGTCGGTAGTGTTGACGGTAAGAATATAATACGTAAAGAGATAACTGGTCATGTGGATCAAGCCCATGAACTTGGTGAAAAACTTGCTCAACAACTATTAGATGCAGGTGCTAAAGAAATTTTAAGTGAAGTATATAAGTGATTTGTAATGACCGGTTACTGATAACACGATTTGCTCCTTATGCTCAACAACTGGTTGATGCCTTGAGTGAGGTGGGTTGTTTCTCTATTGCACAACCCTTATTAACAGTAGTCGGTTTAAATGATCCACACACGCTAGGTGCCTTTTTATCAGGGCAGTATGATGTTGTGATTGCGGTTAGTGGTAATGCAGTTAAATATGCACAAGATAATATAATTGGTGAGTGGCCTAATGCTGAATATTACGCAGTAGGTGAATCAACAAAAGAGAGCTTAAGGTTAGCCTGTAAGCAAAGGGTTATGTGTCCTTTCTCTCGTTTTGATAGTGAAGGTTTATTAGCGCTTGATGCCTTACAAGATGTCGCCGGTAAGCGCATTTTAATCCTACGTGGTGAGGGTGGAAGAGACTTACTCGAAAACAGTTTAATTGAACGTGGCGCTCAAGTAGATTTTTTTCAGACATATAAACGTGTAAAACTCGATCTAGATGGCATTCATTTAGTTAATTATTGGCAACAAGCATCTATAAATGGTGCTATTATCAGCAGTGTGGAAATTTTAAATCAATTATTTGTACTTGTACCAAAGGAATATACAAGTTGGTTATGTAGGTTAACTTTTTATGTTCCAAGTCAACGTGTTGCTGATCAAGCTCGCTCGTTGGGTGTGGAAAATATTATATTATTACCTAGTTTACAGACAAACCAGATAGTGGATTTTTTTCATAATAAGTGATCTCCTCTGTATAGCCCATTAGTTTTAAAATAGGAAAATTATGACTGATACTAATACTGAAACTCCAGAAATATCAACTGAGCCAGAAGTGCAAGTTGAAGAGAAAAAACGCAAAAAATCTTCCAAGCTATTAGTAGCTGTTATCATCATTCTGTTCATTATATTATTTTTTGTTTTAGGTTTTGGTTACTACTTTTATAAAAATCATGTAGGAACAAACACTGCTTATCAAGAACAGATTGAAGTATTAACGGATAAATTAGATTCTCAGACTGCGCGATTAAGTAGTCAGCTTCAGCAAACTAAATCATCAAATGATACTGTTAAGACACAAGTCGAGCAGCTTAATATTCAACTTCTAGATAGTCAGAATAAGACTAAGTTGTACCATGATGATATTCAATCATTACGTCGTGCCGTATCTGAAACTAATGTGCGTCATCCAAGTGATTGGATTCTAGCGGAAGTCGAATACTTGATTAACTTATCAGGGCGTAAGTTATGGTTAGAACATGACTTAAATGCAACTATTGCGCTATTAAGCACTGCTGATCAACGTATTGTTGAAATGGGAGACCCAAGCCTTAATCCACTTCGCCGTGCATTATTAGAAGATATAAATATGTTAGAGGCGTTACCTTCTCGTGATGTTGACGGTATTATTTTATCCTTATCTAGTCTAGAGCG
>NZ_QOCB01000149.1:1265-2092 GCF_003318165.1 Psychromonas sp. B3M02 | reverse complement strand
ACCGCGATAAACCCGTTGAGGCATTATTATCACCTGAGCAAGCCTGGTACTTAAGTGAAAACTTAAGAAACCATTTATCTAAAGCTGAATTTGCAGTGTATCGTGAGCAACAAGAGATCTATGATATTGCCTTACAAGGTGCTTTGAAGTTAGTTTCTGTTTATTACGATATGAATGATAAAAGTACACAGCAGTTTTATAATGCGGTCCAGAAACTCAGTAAAGAAACTATTTCAATTGATTACCCAGATCAATTCAAAAGCGCACCTTTACTTTCACATATCTTAAAGCAGCGCATTAGTAAATCATTCACCATTGAAAGTGCGGAGTAGTTGATATGATTGGATTAATAGCGATTGTCATCATCTTGCTCACTGGGTTAATTTTTGCGCCTGAATTGAGTGCTCATAAAGGCTATATATTAGTTTCCTTTGATAGCTATACAACCTATGAAACCACTATTATTAATGCTATTTTTATTGCCATTATTTTTTATTTCATACTATTGGCATTAGAGTGGCTACTACGAAAAGTACTCTCAATGAGCAGTTTGACACGTGGGTGGTTTGGGCAACGTAAAACACGTAAAGCACAAAAGAATAGCTTATTAGGTATGTTGGCGTTATTAGAAGGTAATACCAAGCAAGCGCAAAAGTTACTCTCTAAGTCTGCTGATCGAAGTGACTCTCCTGCACTCACTTATATTGCAGCTGCACGTGCGTCTCATAAAAATGGTGAGTTTAACCAGCGTGATGATTATTTACAGTTAGCCAGTGAATACCCTAAATCTAAACTTGCTGTTGGATTAGTGTGGGCTGAGTTACAGC
>NZ_QOCB01000149.1:0-1149 GCF_003318165.1 Psychromonas sp. B3M02 | reverse complement strand
GCTGAGTTACAGCTAGATGCACAGCAATATGAAAATGCGTTAGTAACCTTAACTAATTTAAATCAACAGTTTCCAAAGAATAAGCAGATCTTGGAGCATTACATTGCATTGTATCCAGCAATGAATGAGTGGCAGAAGTTAATTACCTTATTAAATACTCAACGTAAGCTATTAACTTTGAATGCAGTACAAGTCGCTGAGTTAGAGTTATATGCACATCAACAACTATTTCAACAACTTGCTGCAGAAAGTGGGCAACTGCTTAATGATTATTGGCATAAAGATGTGGCTCGTTGGATGCGTAAAGAACTGTCTTATCAACAAGCAGTATTAGAAGCTTTCATTGATCATGACCACGGTAAATTGGCTCAAGAGTTCCTATTGGAAAAACTGCAACGTCAGTTCTCTCTACCGTTATTACCTTACTTACAAAAGATAAAAGTAACGGATCATTACCCAATTATTACGTTTCTTGAAAAACAGTTAAAAAAATCTGCACATGCGGATTATGTTCATCAAGCATTGGCGCACTTAAAACTTAAAGAAAGTCACCCTAAAGCCGCGATAGAACATCTTACTGAAAGTTTGAAAACATTGCCTAATGTGACAGATTATCAGTTGATTGCTTCTTTAATGGAAGAGCAAGAGATGCTAGAGCAAGCTAATCAGTATTATCGAGAAGGTTTGGCTTTTGCTTCAATTTCAGCTAATACATAACGTTTAGCTTGATTTAAGTACATTCAAATAGCGCTCAAGGAAGCCGTTGTTTGAATGTACTTGTTCCTATACCAATCTCCACTTTTTATAATCGTTAAATATAACAAGAGCTCGACGGGAACTAAGCAAACCTTTTTTCTAAGTAAGCGACGATATCTGACGACTCATACATCCAAGTGATCTTATTATCTTCTTCAATACGTAAACAAGGTACTGTGCCTTTGCCACCTTGTTCAATCAGTAGGGCTCTATTTGCTGGTTTCTGTGCATCTACTAATTCGATGTTTAATGCATTTTTACGCATTACTCTTCTGACTTTGACACAGAAAGGGCAAGCAGCGAATTGATATAGTTGTAAGCATTTAGTTTGTTGATCCACTTTCTGTTGTGATGCTGCATCTCTTTGCAGTTTTTTAGGCGAAAATATAAAGT
>NZ_QOCB01000007.1:8222-8695 GCF_003318165.1 Psychromonas sp. B3M02 | reverse complement strand
AAATGTTTTCGAAAACATTTTATTGTAGATTGTCACTTCCTGATTTAATTACTACTGTTTAGATTGATAACTGTGACCCCACTCAATCTTTTTTAGCGGATTTAAATAATGGTTTTTAACAGGGAATAAAACAGCGAAGCGTCAGTGTTAGAAATGTATTTAATAAATATAAAAAAGCCCTCATAGGAGAGGGCTAGTTAACGGCTATATTTTCTTAATTATGATTTGAAAGCACGTTGACGTACTTTTTCTAAACGCTTGAGGATACTATCAAGACGATCTGGTTTAACCATAAATTCTTGGAAGCCTTTCATTGCTTCTTTGGCCATCGCTGGATCTGTGTCTCGGTCAAAGAACTGTGCAGTACCATCGGCATTATTAAGCATCTCAACACCTTTGTTTAGGAAAGGGTTATCAACTACATGTGCTTTCTTATTAGGTGGGATTTGCAATAGTGCTTTATTCACCAAGGT
>NZ_QOCB01000007.1:5982-8082 GCF_003318165.1 Psychromonas sp. B3M02 | reverse complement strand
TAAAGGCTAAGAACTTACGTGCATCCGCTTTGTTCTTGGCTTTAGAGGGGATATGTAAGGTATCCATTGGCGCATCTTCTGCTAATCCAACTTCTGGATTAATCACTGGGAACTGCATAAACGCCATTTTATCTTTTAACTCTTCAGGGAAGTTAGGCGTGATAAAGTTACCAATCAAGTACATAGCTGCTTCGCCACGGTATAGGAACGGCTGTGCTTCCTGCCATGAGTAAGTGGCATGATTCTCTAGGTAGTAACCCGCATCAATAAGCTCTTTCCAGGTTTCAAAAGTCTTTTTCACACGTGGATCTGTGTAAGGTACTTTACCGTCCATCAAGTCCATATGGAACGCTAACCCATTGACACGTAAGTTGATGTAATCAAACCAACCTGCGGTAGTCCATAGGTATTTAGAGCCGATCGTGATAGGGGCGATATTGTTTTTCTTCAATAACGCACAGGCAGCAAGATACTCTTCCCAGGTTTTAGGTTCGCTAATACCGTATTTATCAAAGATATCTTTACGGTAATAGATGCCCCACTGGTAATAAGTGTAAGGAACACCCCATTGCTTATCATCTATGGTCATCGCAGGTTTAGCGCTGGCAAAATCTTGATGAAGTTGATTGTCATCCCAGACATCGGATACGTCTTCAAATAACCCGCGGTCAACAAAGGCTTTCATACGGTTACCTGCGTACCAGAAAACCACATCTGGTGGAGAGGTCACCAACCAGTTACGAATAGTGGTTTTATAACCTTCATGGTCGTAGAGGTTATAGGTCACATGAATATCTGGATTCTGCTTTTCAAAGGCATCTATGATTTCGCTAAATGCCGCTTTAGGTGCAGGATCGGATGCATCGGAATTAATAATTAATTCACCGGAATAGGACATTGAAGAGAGCGCCATTGACATTGCGCTGGCCGCCAATATTGTTTGGATCTTTTTCATATTGTTTCCTTTTTAGTCACTAAGGTTTTGATGTTAAAGGTTAACCTTTAGTTGCACCTAACGTTAACCCTGCAATAAAGTGGCGTTGCATTGCAAAAAACAGCGCAACAGGTGGTAATGCGGCTACTACTGCACCCGCAGATATTAAATTCCATGAAGCAAGCCATTGCCCTTGTAGCGAGCTAAGTCCTGCCGTTACTGGGCGAACCGTATCACTCTGTACCAGCACTAATGCCCAAAAATAATCGTTCCAAATAAAGGTGAATACTAATACTGCTAATGCGGCCAACGCGGGTCTAACAAGTGGCAGTACGATATGCCAGAATATTTTGAATTCACTGACCCCATCAACACGTGCTGATTCTAATAATTCATTAGGTAAACCCACGATAAAGTTACGCATAAACAGGGTACAAAAGCCGGTTTGGAAAGCCACATGGAACATAATAAGTGCCATGTGTGTGTCATATAACCCGAGGCTAATGGTTAGGTCTCGAACCGGGATCATTAAGATTTGAAAAGGTACAAAGTTACCGCCAATAAAAATAGCTAACATCAGAATGTTGCCTTTAAATTGGTACTTAGCTAACGCATAACCAGCCAAGGTAGATAGGGCTACAGCACCCATTACAGCGGGTATAGTAATCATGATTGAGTTAAGTAAGTATTGTCCCATCTCAGTAGATTGAAAAACCAACATATAGTTTTCAATAAAATTAAAGCTGGTGGGCCAACCCCAGTAATTGCCTTGGTTAATATCCTGAATCGAGCGTATCGAGGTCATCATGACAGCAGCTAATGGCATCAACCATAAGACGATCGTAATAGGCAATGAGATACGATAAGCCACATTCACTAGTTTCGATGAGTGTTCAATTGGTTTTGGGTACATTATTTTTCACTCCGTAACATACGAACTAGGAAGTAAGCGATGTAAACCGCCATGATCAGAAATAGCACTACCGCAACAGCTGCGCCATAACCCATGCGATAATTGAAAATAGACTCTTCGTACATCATATAAGCAAGTACTGTTGAGCTTCCCCAAGGACCGCCGGCTGTCATAGTGGCCACTAAATCAAAGGATCGAAGGGCACCAATCACGGTGACGACTACGGCGATAAAGGTCGCTGGGGCAAGTTGTG
>NZ_QOCB01000007.1:1889-5807 GCF_003318165.1 Psychromonas sp. B3M02 | reverse complement strand
TGTGGCGCAGCATTTTAAAGCCTTTAGCTCTATCTAAGCGGGCTGCTTCAATTTGGTCTGGACTGAGGTTGTTTAAGCCTGTGAGGTACAGGATCATACAATAGGCGATTTGTGGCCATAAACCAGCAGCGATAATGCCGTAAGTCACATATTCTTCACTGGATAATAGGGCAATCGTATTAAAGCCAAATAGATCTAAAATGCTATTTAACAAGCCTAGATTGGGGTCGTAAAACCAAGAGAAGACTAAGCCGATCACCACCTGTGAAATAACAAAAGGGAAGAAGAACAGTGCTTTAACTAAGCGTATTCCACGTACTTTTTGATTTAAGAAGAGTGCAATGCCTAACCCGATTGGCGGGGCTAACATAAACAGCACCATCCAAATGACATTATTGGTTAACGCTGTCCAGAACGTCTCGGAGTCAAACAGTTGTATATAATTATCAAAACCAATCCAAGTTTTATCTCCTAATCCATCCCAACTGTAAAAACTAAGTATAAAACTGCTCACGATCGGGTACAGCACATACAGGGCAAAAAGTAATAAAGCAGGGGCCATAAAGACCCAAGGTACAAGATGTTTAGGCATCCGGCTACCCAGTTTTTTGGGGGTAACTGGTAGCGACTTCGTCTCATATGCGACTGAGCTTTGTTCAGACATATCTGCTCCATGTATGTTGTAAATTAAATCAATTTTGTCTCTTTCAGGTTTGTAAATAGAAATGAGAATCGTATTAGACTAGTCTATAAAAGCTCAGGAGGTAAAACGTTTCCACAAAGAAGATTTTTGAAATGAGAGTTTATCCACAGTATTGGTTATCCGTATAAAATCAATTCAAATAAAGCGAGGTTATCGCTATTTATTATTTTCATCCTAGGTTAGGTTGATGCTTTAATTGAACAAAATTACGCTATTTTTGTTTTCGAGAACAAAGTGGTGGAACTTATCAGTAAGGTATCAGGGGTATTACAATACTTAGCAATATCAGTATCGCATTTATTATCTTTTTTATTGTTTGATGAAGGTATACCGATATTGCAGGCGTTATGAATAAACCAATATATAAAGAGGCATTAATAATGGCAGCAATCTCATTACAGCAAGTGGTAAAACGTTTTGATAAAGTGGAAACCATTCACGGTATCGACTTAGAGATAAAAGATGGTGAGTTCACCGTATTTGTTGGGCCATCGGGTTGCGGTAAATCAACATTATTACGTTTGATCGCAGGGCTTGAAGAGATCACTAGCGGCAGTATCTCAATCGGCCAAAATGATGTGAGTCATGTTGAGCCTGCAGACCGTGGTGTGGCTATGGTATTCCAGTCTTATGCTTTATATCCGCATATGACGGTGGAAGAAAATATGGGCTTTGCTTTAAAAATGGCAGGTGTTGAAGCAAGCGAAATTAAAAAGCAGGTTAAGCAGGCCAGTGATATTTTGCAGTTAGATGCTCTATTAGCGCGTAAACCAAAGGAGTTATCGGGTGGGCAGCGTCAACGTGTCGCTATTGGTCGAGCCATTGTACGTGACCCTGATGTATTTTTATTTGATGAGCCGTTATCTAACTTAGATGCGGAATTACGTGTTGAGATGCGCTTACAGATTGCTAACTTGCATGCACAATTAGGCAATACTATGGTTTATGTAACCCATGACCAAGTGGAAGCCATGACATTGGCTGACCGTATTGTTATCTTAAAAGATGGTCAAGTAGAGCAAGTGGGCACACCTATGGAGCTTTACTATCAACCTAAAAATGAATTTGTGGCTGGCTTTATTGGTTCGCCTAAAATGAACTTCACCCCAGTAACGGTTACGAATGTTGAAGGGCAAAGCTTAAAGGTTGCTTTAACTGATGGCCAACAAGTGTCCATTCCAACGCATTCAGTTAACTATCAAAAGGGTGACTTATTAACCCTAGGTATTCGACCTGAGCATATTCAGTTAAATGATCAAGCGGAGCATGCTTTAACCTTAGATTTTGATGTGGTGAATGTAGAGCGCCTTGGTAATAGTACTTACTTGTTTGGACATCATGGTGATATTGATAACTTTAGAGTGCATATACCTGCCGATAAACAAGTTGCTAAAGGAGATCAGATGCAGTTATATCTAAATCAGAAAGATTTACATTTGTTCGATCTAGCAGGGTTATCCTTATGTGCTTATGAGGCACTGTAACTCGCTTTCACATTAGGAAGTGATTTAAGTTCGGATAGAAATTGAGTCTGTTAAAAGTGCTTTGATTAAGCACTTGTTGGGAATAAGTACGCTAGTGTTAATGCTTGTTCTCTTCATAAAGCGGTCAACGGAGCCTTGGTTCTTTTAACCGTCAGGTAAGTTCGTAATGTACTGTTATTGCTAGGCAATTGAAATAAAAACGCTGCTAACCATTGTTAGCAGCGTTTTTTGTAGAGCAAACTTATAGCAACTCGCTAGATTGATATAAGCTATTGCTGATAAGTATTACTTAAAAGATAAGTTAACTTGGTAGTGGTAACGTTTTTTCTGTAATAGAAATTCAGCGTGAACACTTGGGCTCCAAGAGTCATCTCCACCAATCCCCATATGGAAACCATCCAAACGCAGGTACACTTTATCTTCTGCAATCAACTCATTAGTGTGTTTTGCTTGTGCTACATTTTGCTGACTATAACGGCTTACCGATAAATGAAAGTCCCCACTTATGGCTAAAGAACCAACTTGAGCCTCTTTTACATCACAACGTAAACCACTTTCCGTTGGGAAAATGTAAGGCGTGTGCATGGCTTCAATATCACAAGCATAGCGTCCAATATGTGCTGAAGCGATACGATCAGGGTAATTTTCATGAGGTCCTCGACCATACCAATTTACCTGGCTATCAGTGTTAGGTAAGATTAACTCCAATCCAACACGGGCCAAAGAGGGCAGAGACGGAGCCGCTTCAACTTGAATCTCTATATTCACCGCACCTTTTGCATCGATAGTGTATTGCCATTGGGTGGTGATCAGCAGTTTATCTTGATAAGAGTAGGTAAAATCGACATTAACTTGTACAGCATGAGGCAATGAGTAAGCGCTGATATTGCTACAATTCACTTGTAAGTCATTAAGTCCAGCAGATTGCCAACGGTTGATCCAAGCGTTAACGTCAATGTTATCAGCTTCACTGGTGCCAATATCATTGTCCAATGGTGCGCGGTAAAAGTTATCCTTAGGACCTGCTAATAACTTGATTTCACCATCAACTTGCCATTCACTGATTAAGCCGGAACTGCGACTGAATTGGATATAAAAATCGCCATTAGAGACGAAAATATAATCATTGTCTTGTTGCAATTCCGGTGCTTGCTCAGTTGGTTTCTGTAATAAAACCAGCCCACATTCACTTTTTAACGGCAACTGCTCAGTGGCAACTTCAAATCCTTTATCGGCCCAAGCTTTATCTTGATTAAGGCAAACACTCAGGTTCAAGTGATAATCATGACCCGCTGTTTGTGTGGGTAATGTGTCTAACAAGTTATATGTTTGAGTGCTTTGTGCTGCAACATCTAATACAATTTCACCAGAATCAATAATCAGTCCTGATTCAGTGACAGTCCAGCATAGTGTTTCTCTATCACTTGCGGTAAATAGGTTTTTATTGGTGATATCTATCGCTAAACCATCACTGTTATGTAAAGAGAACTGGTAAAATTGCTGCTCTTTTTTTGCTTCTAGTAAACTTGGGTGGGCAGTGCGATCTGGAAAAATTAAACCATTAATGCAAAATTGACGGTCATTAATTTTGTCTCCAAAGTCTCCACCGTAAGCCCAGTATTTTTCACCTTTTGAATCTGTTTTAGTTAACCCTTGGTCAACCCAATCCCAGATAAAACCTCCCTGTAATCTTGGGTTATCTCGGAATGCTTGCCAGTATTTATTAAAGCT
>NZ_QOCB01000007.1:1290-1727 GCF_003318165.1 Psychromonas sp. B3M02 | reverse complement strand
CCCCATCGCGTGTGCGTATTCGCATAGAATAAGCGGGCGTTGTTCATTCGGTAAGCCTATCCATTTTTTTAATGCGATTTTAGGGGTTACATTGGGAGCGTTAGCCAGTGTTACATCTTCATCAACACGGGCATACATAGGCGCGATGATATCCGTTGCTGCGGTATCTGAGCCACCACCTTCATATTGTACCGGACGAGTAGGATCTTTTTGCTTAGTCCATTGATACATTGCATGATGGTTACTGCCAATACCAGACTCATTACCCAATGACCAAATGATAATACTGGGGTGGTTTTTATCACGCTCTACCATGCGAGTCATACGGCGCATGTAAGCATTTAACCAACTCGTTTCATCGGATAAGCGTGCCATTGGGAACTGACCATGGGTTTCAATATTGGCTTCGTCGACAACGTATAAACCATATTGGTCAC
>NZ_QOCB01000007.1:0-1137 GCF_003318165.1 Psychromonas sp. B3M02 | reverse complement strand
TACCATAATGGATGATTTGGGTAATGCGCTGTTCTTACGGCATTAAAGTTATTTTGCTTCAATAACTTAATATCAGCGAGCATATCTTGTTTAGAAACAGCATGACCCTTTTCTGGGTGATGTTCATGACGATTAACACCACGTATCAATAAAGCTTGTCCATTTATCTTGAGTTGCCCATCACTAATTTCAACAACACGAAAACCAACTTGATAAGCTTCACAATCAACCAATTCACCTTGGTCATTTAATAAGGAGACAACTAAACGATATAGGTAAGGCGTTTCTGCACTCCATTTTTCTGGCGAGTTGATACTGATTTGCTGCTCTACTCGATCTAAATAGGCACCTTTTTCATCAATGATACGTTGTCCTGATCTACCTTGGCAGATATTGGATACCGCCTGTTTCTGCGCATCAAAAAGCTGTATGTTAACTTGATGATCTTGCATTTTTTGATTTAATAAGGTGCAAACATTTAATGTACCGTTGTTATAACAAGCGTCTAAGCTGGTGGTGATCGATACATCTTGGATCGCCACCTGTGGCTTACTCAATAGGGTTACGTCTCTAAATATGCCACTTAACCACCACATATCTTGATCTTCTAGGTAACTACCATCGGACCAACGCATTACCATGACGGTTAACTGGTTATTTTCTGCGACTAAATACTCTGTTAAATCAAATTCAGCTGGTAAGCGACTATCTTGCGAATAGCCTATCCAAATGCCGTTACACCAAAGGTGAAAAGCTGAGTTTACCCCATCGAAAATAATGCTGGTATTACGTGTCTGCCAGGTGTCCAGTAAGTCAAATTGATAACGATAAACCCCAGTTGGATTATCCTGAGGGACTAAAGGTGGGGTATCGGCGAAGGGATATTTAATATTGGTATAAATTGGATTGTCGTAACCTTGCAACTGCCAATTGCTAGGGACGGGTATTAGCGGCCAATCTTGAGCATTAAAATCTGGATTTATACAGGCTTCAGGTACACTTTCTGGCTTATCAAATAGAGTAAATTGCCACTGACCATTTAACGATTGTTGAAAGTCTGAAGTGTGATTATTTAATGCGACATCTTGGGAATGATATGCGGATAAAGGCGCATGCGCTTCGATCACATTGTGATGA
>NZ_QOCB01000105.1 GCF_003318165.1 Psychromonas sp. B3M02 | reverse complement strand
ACACTGAAGTGGTCGTTGCTAAAGCCAGTAAGCCGGTTAACCCTACAATTAAATGTTTCATCATTATAGTTTCCCGTGAGTTTGTGGCTAATACCAATTGTATTAAATAACTGATCTAAATTTTGCGCTGGAAAAATGGCTTAGTTTGAGGCGTAAGTTGATGTAAATGGTTGTTCCCTATGCGAAACTTACAACGAAAAAATAAGTTGTTTTAACAAGTAAAATAGATCAGTTACTTACTATGATTGGTATTACGCCATTTAACTATAGATAAACTCGTAAATGGTTTTTTGGTAATACTCTTTTTCCGCCGCTAATATTGCTGCGTTAGATGACCATTCCGGATGGTTAGGGGAATCCGGTAAAAATTGTGTTTCTAGTGCGATCCCCGCATAGTCTGAATAGGCTCCCGCATTTCGATTCGGAGTACCTGCTAACCAATTTCCAGTGTAAAGCTGCATCGCAGGTTTAGTAGTATATAGATTCAAAGTAACTGCTTTATCGGCGCTAGTGAGTTGTGCTGCTAGCTGTCCTAATTGACCATCCGTGTTGAGTTGGAAGGCATGGTCGTAACCTTTACAGAGTTGTTGCTGCTGATCCTGTAAAAAATTTTGTTTGATTAACTTAGCCTGTCGAAAATCAAAGCTTGTATCAGTAACTGGGGTTAAACCATCCAACGGAATACCTGTTTCATTGGTAGGTAAGTACTGTTCAGCATCAATTTTTAAGCTATGTTTTCGACAATCACTAGCAGGTTCTGCACCATCAAGATTAAAATATGCATGATTTGTTAAGTTAACTGGCGTCGCTTTATCAGTAACCGCGTGATAACTAATTTGCATTTGATTTTGTTCAGTGAGGGTGTAGTTGACTGAAGCGGTTAAGGTGCCAGGAAAACCTTGATCACCATCCTCAGAAAGTAGGGTAAAGGTCACTGAATGTGCTGTTTGCGAGCTAATCTGCCAACGTCGTTGATCAAAACCATCACTACCACCATGTAAACAGTTACCTGCTTGGTTAGTATCCACCTGGTAAGCCTGTTTATTGATGCTAAATTGTCCTTTATTGATGCGATTTGCATAACGCCCCACAGTGGCGCCCAGATAGGTGCTTTGAGATATAAAATCCGCCATGTTCGACACGCCTAACAGGACTTCTCGAGGTGCTTGCCCTGGGATAGGTAAGGTGCAACTTAACCAAGTCGCGCCAATATCCATCACAACAGCTGTCATGCCCTGTGTATTTTGCAAGGTTATTAGATTCGCAGGTTGTCCATCTGGTGCATTATCTTCAGTCATCGTGGTAAAGAGTGTCGGTATTTCCATGGTTTCTGCCTTAAATTGAACTTGCGCCTGATTGGGGTGTGCAGATATAAATAGCTTCTTTAATCCCAGTGTGAGCTTGATAGTGTTGTTCAATGATTGTGCGAGCTGAATCAACTAACTCTGTTGGTATTAAGGCCACACAACAACCACCAAAACCACCACCTGTCATACGCACACCACCTTGATCACCTAGCAGGTCACTTAACAAGCTGACGATATAATCAATTTCAGGAACGGTAATTTCAAAATCATCACGCATTGAAGCATGTGAAGCGTACATACATTCGCTGATTTTCTGTAAGTCACCGGCGATCATTGCATCAGCGCAGGCTAATGTACGATCATTTTCTGAAATAACATGATGCGCTCGCTTATAAATATCTGAGCCTTTTTCAATGCTTGATGCAGCTAATTCAGTTAAAGTTGCATCACGCAGTGCCGGTTTACCCAGTAGGCGAGCAGCTTCTTCACATTGTTCTCTTAGTGCATTGTAAGCACCATCCACTAGGCTATGGGGCACCTTAGAGTCGATGATCATAATACTAACGCCTTGCGGGATAGATACGGCTTTTGTTTCTAAACTACGGCAGTCCAATAACAAAGCATGGTCTTTTTCACCACAGGCGGAGATCATTTGATCCATGATCCCACAAAAACAGCCTGCAAAGTGATGCTCTGCTGCTTGTCCGATCAAGGCTAACTCTGATTGTGTGACATCCAGTTCAAACAGCGCTTTCATTGCTTGACCTGTTACCACTTCAAGCGCGGCTGAAGAGCTTAAGCCTGCGCCTAAAGGAACATTACCTGTTATAGCAATATCTGCACCACCTAACACATAACCTTTCTCTTTAAGAAAGTGAATAACACCGCGCATATAGTTAGCCCAGAGTTTATCATCGGTCGCTGTGATGGTTTGGTCGATGCAAAAAGAGTCCTGCACATTGTCGTAATCTACTGAGATCAAGCGAATAATATTATCGTCACGTTTAGCACAGGCGATCATAGTTTGATAATTAATGGCACAGGGCATTACAAAACCATCGTTATAATCAGTATGTTCACCGATCAGGTTAACGCGTCCCGGTGCTTGTACAAAAGTTGTTGCTGGATAACCACAGACTGCTTGAAATGCTTCTGTTGCACGTTGTTTTAATTGATTCGTTAGCATAGATAAGTACCCGTAAAATTATGATTTTTCTTTATAATGAACATCGCTGACATCACGTAACTTCTGAGCCGCTTGCTCCGCGGTGAGATCGCGTTGAGATTCTGCCAACATTTCATAACCCACCATAAATTTACGCACTGATGCTGAACGTAATAAAGGCGGATAGAACAGAGCATGTAATTGCCAATGATCAATGCCTGTCCCAGCTTCAAAAAACGGAGCGTAATGCCAGCCCATAGAGTAAGGGAAAGAGCATTGGAATAGGTTGTCATAACGACTGGTTAATTGCTTAATGGCGAGTGCTAAATCATCACGCTGCGCTTCAGAAAGTTCACTCATACGGCGGATCGCTGTTTTAGGTAATAACATGGTTTCAAACGGCCATGCAGCCCAATAGGGAACCACTGCAATCCAGTGCTCCGTTTCTACCACGGTACGTTCACCATCTTCGATTTCAGTTTGTACATAATCCACGAGAAGGTTTGAATTATGTTGTTGATAGTATTCTTTGAGGTGTTTTTCTTTACGTTCTATTTCATTAGGTAAGAAGCTATTTGCCCATACTTGTCCATGTGGATGCGGTTGCGAACAACCCATGGTTTCACCTTTATTCTCAAATGCTTGTACCCAAACATAATCTTTACCTAAGGTTTCGATCTGTTCATTCCAGGTATCTACTACTGCACGAATACTTTGTACAGGTAATTCCGGCAGTGTTTTACTGTGGTCAGGCGAAAAACAGATCACACGGCTTAATCCACGAACGCCTTGTGTTTTAAACAGCGGGTTTGTTGATTCTGGCGCTTCAGGCGAATCCGTCATTAATGCCGCAAAGTCATTAGTGAACACATAAGTGCCAGTATAATCTGGGTTTTTGTCACCAGAAATACGTGTGTTACCAGCGCACAAAAAACATTCTTTATCGTAGCTTGGTAGCTGTTGAGTTGATGGTTTTTCATCCTGTCCACTCCAAGGGCGTTTAGCCCGGTGTGGAGAAACTAAAATCCATTGTCCAGTTAATGGATTATAACGACGGTGTGGATGATCAATTGGGTTAAACGTATTCTCAGACATAATGCTTCTCTATTGTATATAGTACCAATCACACTGATTAACTGTCATTGGTATAAACCTAGGCTATGACTAGCCAGTATAGGTATTAATAACCTTGCGGATTGTTTGATTGCCAGTGCCAAGTATCAGCAGCCATTTGCTTCACATCGCGTGTAGCTTTCCAACCTAATTGTTGTTCTGCTTTATCTGTACTTGCCCAGCACTCAGCAATGTCACCTGGTCGACGAGGGCATATTTGGTACGGAATTTGTTGCCCGCTGGCTTGCGCAAAAGCATCGATCATTTGAATCACGCTGGTACCGTTTCCAGTCCCTAGGTTAAAAGTATGTAAACCGGATTGTTGTGCCACTTTATGTAATGCCGCCACATGTCCATCTGCTAAATCCATCACATGAATATAATCACGTACACCTGTACCATCTGGTGTTGGGTAATCATCACCAAATACTGATAGTGTATCGCGTCGACCCACTGCAACTTGTGCAATGAAAGGCATTAGGTTGTTAGGTGGACCTTGAGGATCTTCACCTAGTGTGCCTGATGGATGAGCACCTACCGGATTAAAGTAGCGTAATAAGGTGATGCTCCAATCTTGCTCTGCTGCATAAAAATCAGAAAGACAAGACTCGACCATGAA
This sequence comes from Psychromonas sp. B3M02, assembly GCF_003318165.1. Lineage (GTDB taxonomy): Bacteria > Pseudomonadota > Gammaproteobacteria > Enterobacterales > Psychromonadaceae > Psychromonas. The sequence goes on along the minus strand of NZ_QOCB01000105.1, from coordinate 6,847 downwards.
TTTGCTACGACCGTAAGGGTTCGTTGTTTCACCAACAGGGGAGTCTTCGGTGATCGGAACACTGCTTGGATCACCATATACGGTAGCTGAAGAGCTGAACACAATGCTTTTAACGCCAGCATTACGCATTGCACGCATCAAAACCAGTGATCCATTAACGTTGTTATCATAGTATTCAAGTGGTTTAGCAACAGATTCGCCTACGGCTTTTAAACCTGCAAAGTGAATAACAGATTGAATTTCATGTTCACTAAACACTTGGTTTAAGAAGGCTTCATCACGGATATCACCTTGATAAAAAGCTGGGCGAACTTTAGTTAATGCTTCAATCCGATCTAATACTGCTAATTTACTATTACAAAGATTATCAACAATAATAGGCTCAATACCTGCCGCAAACATTTGTATGCAAGTATGGCTTCCGATATAACCCATTCCACCTGTAACGAGAACTTTCACTGCTTTTTCTCCTGTTGCTATTTAATTGATAGAGATAGTAGCAATTAAAATGCTAAGAATAAGCGATCTGACGCACATAATGTAAACGTTTACAATTTTATTTTCATTGGTTATTTTACATGTTTATTTCTGGGCTTTTATCACCTTTGCAAGACGTTTTTAGATTAAGTAATTGATTTAAAATGTATAATTATTTCTCTTTTTACGCTGTTTAGCTGGTGGAAAAATAAAGTTGACGCTGAAGTGATGATGGCACTGTGCGGTGCGCTAGCTGTCTATATCAAGCGATTATGTTATAAAGGCTTTTATCTTATTTATATTGCTGGTTTTATTATGTCTGAAGCACTTATCCCCAATATTGAATTGTTTATTGCCAATATCGATCCTTTTAGTCGATTACCCGCAAGCTTAATGCAAAAGGTTACCTCTACGGTAAAGATCACCTATCTAGCAAAGGGTGAGGTGATTGCATCGCCTAAAAATGAACAGGATAAGTATCTTTTTATTGTTAAAACCGGCGCTGTTGAACAAAGGTTATTAGATGGTAGTTTAAGAGGCCGTCTTGAAGAAGATGACGTATTTGGTTTTAGTTTGTTTTCCTCCTCTGAAACACGTTACCAAATTACTGCCATTGAAAACGCTTTACTGTATATGGTACCTGCTAAGACTATCTATCATATTCAATCGCATTACCCTGAATATGCACAACACTTTACTGCTAAACCAGAAGATCGTATTCATTCCGCGGTGGAGTCAACTTGGTCTGATATGGGAGACAGTTCTTTTTTCAATCGAGTGAGTCAGGTGTGCAGTGATAAATTTGTTGAAGTACAAAGCGATACCCCGATATTTCAAGTGGCTACACGTATGCGGGAGCAATCTACTTCTTGTGCTGTGGTTAAAAATCAAGGGCAATTAGTCGGGATTGTTACTGATACAGATATGATCGAGCGGGTTATTGTCGCGCAGAAAAGTACGCAATTACCTATTAGTGAGATAATGAGTGGCTTACCTATTACGACTACCCCAGATGCAAGCGTATTTGACGCCGCAGTGTGTATGATGGAAAAAAATATTAAACATCTGCCTATTTTAGAAAACGCTCAAGTGACCGGGTTACTTTCGTTATATCAATTATTTCAAAATCACCGAATTCAAGCAGTGTATCTAATTAATAAAATCAAGAAGTCGCAGGATGAAGCTGAATTAGCACGCTATATGCCAGAGCGAGAGCAAGTTTTTCTAGCGTTAGCCAATGATAAAGTGCCAGCTGATCTAATTAGCACATTGCTAAGCATTATTATGGATACTGTTAATCAACGTTTGATTGAAATCGCGATCGCTAGGTTAGGCGCTGCTCCCTGTGATTTTTGTTGGATTGCATCGGGTTCCCATGCTCGTAAAGAAGCCAATCTACTGTCAGATCAAGACAGTGCCATTATTTTATCTGATCAATCGACAGATAAAGATAAAGTGTATTTTCGTCACCTTGCCATGATAGTGACAAAAGGCATGGACTTATGCGGATATGAATTGTGCTCAGGTAAATTTATGGCGGTCACTGCAAAATGGTGTCAGCCATTATCAATATGGAAGGAATACTATAAAAAATGGGTGAGAAGCCCTGATTATGAACGCCTGTTAAATCTAAGTGTTTTTCTTGATACTAGGGTGATATACGGTAATCAGCAATACCGACAAACCTTAGTTAATGAGTTTAAAGAGATGACTGCTGAGCCGATTTTTCTTAGTAAATTAGTGCGTGATGCGGTAGAAAATAGAGCACCTTTAGGCATTTTTCATAAGCTAGTATTAACCAAAAATGAAAAGAATGAAAAAACACTGAATATCAAACGTTATGGTATCAATATTATTGTCGATCTAGCTAGGATTTATGCGTTATCTGCAAAGTCAGATACCTGTAATACCAGTGAACGATTGCTGGCCGCTAATAAAGCGGGGTTAATTGATGATGCAACCTTAAAGAATATCTTAAGTGCATATAATTTTTTGAAGAGCTTCCGTTTTTCCTACCAGTTTGACATGTTAAGTAAAGGTCTGACGCCGAGTAACCATATCGACCCTGATTACTTTGGTAGTTTTGAGCGAAAACATATTAAAGATGCATTCCGCTTAATTGATAATTGGCAGCAGTTTACAAAAATGAAATTTAGCTAATGTTCGGGTTATTTAAAGCAAAAAATCCTTTTGAAATATTGGAAAAACAACGTAAAGATTTTTTAAATATTCAGTTACCTGAGCAGATTAGGTCGAGTTTTAAGCAACCTATAGCGAATAAAGATATCATGTTCGACCAGCTTTCATTGTTAGTGTTAGACTTTGAAACCACTGGCGGAGAGCCTAGCCAAGATCATATTATTAGTATGGGCTGGGTTGAAGTGCATCAAAAACAGATAGATTTAGCGCTTAAAAAGCACTTTTATCTTAATAATAGTGAACAGATTAACCATCAAACCGCTGTGGTTAATCAGATTGTCCCTGAAATGTTAGAGCAGGGCAGTAGCTTAGATAAAGCCATGACTTCTTTATTCTCTCATTGCCAAAACAGAGTGTTGGTCGTGCACGGTAAAGTCATCGAGAAAGGTTTTATAGATTATTATATGCAGCAAAAGTATGGCGTATCTGAGTTACCCTTATTGTGGATTGATACCATGAAGATAGAAGTGTGGTTAGCAAATAAAACGGGAGGTAACACTTTATCTCAAGATAATCGTTTAACTGCAGTAAGAAAGCGTTATCAGCTTCCACAATATAATGCTCATAATGCCTTGGTGGATTCCTTAGCCACTGCCGAATTATTTTTAGCGCAAATCGCTAGAATATATCGAAATAAACCAGTTACCCTTGAAACTTTATATAAAATTAGCCAATAAATTTGAATTGATTTGCTTATAAAAGGGCGATTGGGATTGGTTAATTGCTATCATTTGTCAGTGAATTCATTAAGCAGTACTTGATGTGCAAACTGGTACTTATATAATAAGCAATAGATGACTAGATAATCAAAGCCAAAGTAGAAGCAAGCATGGACATTAAAAGATGCTTATTATTTTCTACTAAGATGGCTGTTTAGACTTAATAAAAATGACAGAATCAGGTATTCTGCCCCCAAATTAATTTACTAACATATGTGGAAACAACGATGATCGTATTAGGACACCAAAACCCGGACTGTGATAGCCTTTGTAGCGCTATTGGCCTTGCAAGCTTATTTAATAAAATGGGTAAAACAGCAACACCTGCTCTACAAGGTGAGCCAAATCCAGAAGCGTTATTCTTATTAGAGCAATCAGGTTTACCACAACCAGAAATTCGCACTGAAGTCGCTGGCGAAGAGATCTTTATTGTTGATTACTCTGACTGGGGTCAAGGCACTGCAGACATGAAGAAAGCAACGATTCTAGGTATTGTTGACCACCATAAACTAGGTGATATCACAACTTCTACTCCGTTAGAGTGTTGGATTTGGCCGGTAGGTTGTAGTGCAACTATCGTCTACAACATGTATAAATTTAATAACCAAGTACCAGATGCGCCAGTCGCTAAAATGATGATGGGTGCAATCATCTCTGATACGGTTAACTTCCAAGGTCCAACAACGACTGATATCGATAAAGTTGCTGCGAATGAATTAGCTGAAATTGCTGGGGTTGATGATATTGAAGCATTTGCTGCTGCTCAGTTTGAAGCAAAATCTGATATCGCATCAGTACCTGCTGCAGAATTAATTCTACGTGACCAAAAAGTATTTGAAATGGCGGGTGATAAATTAGCTATTGGCCAACTTGAATTAACTTCTTTAGATACAGCATTATCTAAAAAATCAGACATGTTAGCTGAGATGGGCGTTCTGCAAGCAGAAAAAGGTTATCATTCAACCATCGTTTTATTAACAGATATCAATAAACTTGATACCGTGGCAATTATAATCTCAGAAGATGAAGATAAAGTCGCTAAGGCATTGAACAGTACTGTAGTAGATCATACATTTGATTTACCAGGTGTAGTAAGCCGTAAGAAGCAAATTATTCCATTCTTACAAGCTGCATTTGAAGCAGAGTAAAAACAACTAATAAACTAAGTCAGTTAGTTTATTAGTTACTGTTTTATGGCTAAGGCGAATTTCCCGAAGGAGTTCGCCTTTTTTATTACCTAAAATAAAGTTTATCTCTTTTAACTATTACCCCCTCTTATTTTTTGTCAGATATGTTGTTACCATCTTTGCACTTTACTATTTTATTCGGCATATCGAGGTTTCATGCATATTCATATACTTGGCATTTGTGGCACATTCATGGGTGGCGTTGCTATCTTAGCTAAATCATTAGGTTACAAAGTAACTGGCTCTGATAAAAATGTTTATCCGCCAATGAGTACTCAATTAGAAGAGCAGGGTATCGAATTAATTCAGGGCTTTGACCCAAGCCAATTAGATAATAAACCAGACTTAGTGGTGATTGGTAATGCCATGAGTCGTGGTAATCCATGTGTAGAAGCTGTTTTAGATAAACAAATTCCATATACCTCTGGTCCACAATGGTTATTAGAGCATGTGTTAAAAGATCGTTGGGTATTAGCAGTCGCTGGTACCCATGGTAAAACCTCAACCTCTAGCATGTTGGCATGGATCTTAGAGTACGCCAATATGCAACCTGGCTTTTTGATTGGCGGCGTGCCGGAGAACTTTGGGTTATCTGCGCGTTTAGGCGAAACTCCTTTCTTTGTGATTGAAGCCGATGAATACGACAGTGCCTTCTTTGATAAACGCTCTAAATTTGTTCATTACCGCCCAAGAACCTTAGTCTTAAATAACTTAGAGTTCGACCATGCAGATATTTTTGAAGATTTAAACGCCATTAAAAAACAATTTCATCACTTGATGCGTAGTATACCGAGTACTGGACGTGTATTTATCCCTAACAAAGACGAAGCATTAATGTCAGTGAAACATATGGGCTGTTGGAGTGAAGTGGAATACCTAGGTAAAAACTGGTCTGCAGTTAAAGTAAAAGAAGACGGTACACAGTTCCAAGTGCAGTTAGACCAACAATATCAAGGTCTGGTTAATTGGGAGTTGATGGGTGACCATAATATTGATAATGCCTTAGCGGCGATTGCTGCGGCTCGCCATGTTGGTGTAACACCAGAAATATCAATTCAAGCATTAGCTGAATTTAAAAGTATCAAGCGCCGTATGGAAGTAAAAGGAACAGTCAATAACATTACTGTCTATGATGATTTTGCTCATCACCCAACAGCGATCAAAACAACCTTAGCGGGGTTACGTGCAAAAGTAGGTGAGGCAAGTATCATCGCCGTGTTAGAACCTCGCTCAAATACAATGAAACTTGGTATCCACAAAGAAGCTTTAGTTAACTCTTTAAATGTTGCTGACCACGTATATTGTTTTGAAGACAAAAATATCCAATGGTCAATGCAAGAACTATTTGATGAGCAGGGTAAAGCAGTTCAAATAGAAACAGATATAGATACATTAGTGGAACAAGTTGTTAAACAAGCAAAACCCAATGACCATATACTAGTGATGAGTAATGGTGGCTTTGGCAATATCCATCAAAAATTATTAGAAAGATTATAGAGTGAGTAAAAGATGACAATGCAATATAACGATACAGTAACGTTAGGTGTAACGGGCGCATCAGGTAGTGGATACTTTCTACGTTTGTTACAAACCATGGTGGATGCCAATGTAAAAGTCTACCTATTGTTATCAGAAGCAGCACAAATCGTATTGAAAACAGAAGTTGAAGAAGATTGGCCGCGTGAGATCGATGCATTAAATACATTCTTAGTATCTCGCTTTAATAGTAAAGAAGGGCAAATTGTTGCATTAACTGCAAAAGATTGGTTTTCTCCGGTAGCATCTGGCTCTTCAGCGCCTAAAAAAATGGTGGTTTGCCCATGCAGTTGTGGAACACTTGCTTCAATAGCGCAGGGTTTATCTAATAATTTAATCGAAAGGGCGGCTGATGTTGTATTTAAAGAAAGAGGACAGTTGATTGTAATGCCAAGAGAAACACCATTTTCTACATTACATTTAAAAAATATGCTGACATTATCAGAGTTAGGCGCAACAGTTATGCCATTAGCACCGGGTTTTTATCATAAACCTACCACTATTTTAGAGTTACAAGACTTTATGGTAGCTAGAGTAATGGACCATTTAAAGATAGAGCACCAAACTAGTAAACGCTGGTGTGAATAAAAAATCATCAAAAACAGTGGTATTTGATGGTTATTTAAACAAATTAAAATTAATTGTAAAAATAACCATTTAATTACAATAAAACGCTTGCCAATGTGATCTTAATCCCTATAATGCGCATCCACAGACACGGGACGGAAC
>NZ_QOCB01000071.1 GCF_003318165.1 Psychromonas sp. B3M02 | reverse complement strand
CTGATCTAAATTTTGCGCCGGAAAAATGGCTTAGTTTAAGGCGTAAGTTGATGTAAATGGTTGTTCCCTATACGAAACTTACAACGAAAAAAAAAGTTGTTTTAACAAGTAAAATGGATCAGTTACTTACTATGATTGGTATTAAGGAGAGCAAATGCAATTGAGGCTATGGAAAAGTTATTCACGTCACTTTAGTTTATTATCCTTGCTCTACTTTATTGCAGCTTGTAGCTCTTCTCCTGAAAAACCAACATCACAACAAACCGTGTCAGCGCAACCGGCAAGTATTCAACTCCCTGTGCAAACTTCAGCTAAACAACAACCTAATATGCAACCCGACGATTTACTGTATGCGATTCTGCGCAGTGAGTACACTTATTGGGTGGGTAGTCCTTATCGATTAGGCGGTAACACCTTACGCGGCATTGATTGTTCTAGTTTAGTGCAGCAAGTGTTTAAGAATAGCTTTAATATTCCTTTGCCTCGTACCACGGAATATCAAGCTAAAAAAGGTTATTCAATTAAGAGAAGCCAATTAAAAGTCGGTGATTTAGTCTTCTTTAAAACCAGCCGAACAACTCGCCATGTTGGAATTTATATGGGAAACAATGAGTTTTTTCATGTTTCTACCAGTAAGGGGACAAAAATATCTTCACTTTCTAATCCTTACTGGCGTAAACATTACTGGCAGTCTCGCCGAATTATTTAACAGAACCGCTAGTTAATCTGGTCTATTCAATTTAAATGGTGCTGTGATAGACGCATATTCTCCGCCGCCTAAACGAGCGAGTGGATTGATTTTATCTGCTGCAATATCGATACGATCTGCCTGTGTTTGATTAATCACTTTGTCGTTAACGTAAAGATGTTTTACTTCAACAAAAATCAGTGTTTGTGGCGCATCACCAATCTCTTTGATTTCATATAATTCACAGGCATAAGCAATATCACATTGGCTGAGTCGCGGTAACGAAAATTCAGCAAAGTCAGTGGTGGTTAAAGAAGTGTTATTTAGCTCAGATTCACCATGCGCTAAGGTGGCGGCCGTTTGAGTCACCAATTCAGCTTGTTGGTCGGAAGCTATATGAATCACCATCTTTTTATTTTTTAACACATTAACCAGAGTGTCTTTAGGGTCACCATTAGGCTTTTTGCCTACAGAAAGCATTAATAAAGCTGGGGCACTTGATACCGCGGTAAAGTATGAAAATGGCGCTAAATTAAAGCTGCTCGGTGAGCCATCTGATTCGGTGAGTACCCAAGCGATAGGGCGTGGTATCACGGTTTGAGTCATTAAATGGTAACGTTCTGATGCGCTGTGTTCTGAAAAGTTAAGTTGCATGTCATTCCCTGATTGAACAAGTTTAATTGGCAATATGCTTGGAATTGCCTAGAGAAAATATAGCTTACAGTAAAATAGTCAGTTATTTAAAACTGCAAAATAGCAGCCTTTATTAGTGTGATTGCTATAAAGTGTTAATATTACGCTATATTTAGTGACTGTAATTTACATTTAGCATATTAATAGGGTGTGGCGTTGGCTAATTTAAAAAAGAATATTAAAGATGAGCAAACTATTGTTAATTTATTAAGCAAAATGCCTAAGCCGGTTGCTGATAGCTTTAATGAAGAGCAGTTGACTCACTTATTTACTATTTTAAGCTCTCGTAGTTGGGCTAAACATAGCATTGATTTACGCGGCACTTTTAAAATTCCACTTTATCAACGACGTTTTTATTATGTATTTTTGGCAGGTAAAAACTTTCGGAAATTATCAAGACAAGAGCAGAATTTATCACTGATCAGCAAAGCGATCATGTTCACTATGTTATTGATATTTTGTACTCTAGTGGGTTTATTAGTGGTTTATTTAATAAAGTCAGCCTTAGGTATTAACCTTATTCCTAACTTTTCATTTGGTATTTGGGGATGGTTCAAAGGACTGTGGGTTTAGCGCTTATTAAAGACTGTTTCTAAACATCGCTAATCGATAGCAAGCGATGTTTAGTTAACTTTACTGCTTATTCGGCATACCAGTAACCTAGGTTCACTAACTTAGTGAACAAAGTGAGTGCCGCTTCTTCATCTTTAAAGATAGTCAGTAATTCGCTGGCTGCTTCATCTTGGTCACATAAGCAATGTGCTAGTTCTGTAAATCCAGAGAAGTCATACTCTTCACCATTGATAAACACTAACTTGGGTGTTTGCTCAAAATAAACTGCACGTAATCCGCCTAAACGAGTGAATTGCGCACCGTCTTCTAAAAACTCAAGGATCTCTTTGTTTTCTAGTGGGTACTCAGGTGCAGCGATATCAAGGTCATGTTTTGCTTCACTGATCATACGTCCAAACCAAGGAATAAGCTGTTCTGGTGTTTTACAGTTAGCGAGCATCACTTGATGTAACTTGTTTAATTCAGTGTCTTCGATACAACCTGGTTTCTCACGCACTTGCATTGGAATATCAGTGTAACGTAATGCATTGTCATGGTTATCGATGTTGTAATCGGTAAAGCTACTCAGTAGGTCGTTTTGATCCGGCGCTCGGAAGCCAACGCTGTAGTTTAAAGAGGGTTCAATAGCATAGCCTTCATGCGGGCAACCACTTGGAATATATAGAATATCACCTGGTTCCATCTCTACATCAATGGCCGCGTTAAATTCACCACAGTGCTTTAGTGCACCATGTGCGGCAAATTCCGGTAATGTTTGACGTGCACCCACACGCCAGTGACGCTTACCTTCACCTTGAATGATAAACACGTCGTAGTTATCAATATGAGGACCAACGCCACCTTTAGGAGTAGAGTAACTGATCATTAGGTCATCTATACGCCAGTTAGGTAGAAAGCGGAAAGGGCGGACTAGTTGTTGTGCATCAGGGTGCCAATGGTCAACGGCTTGAACTAGTAAAGTCGCGCCATCTTTTTCTAGGCGTTCAAAGCTTTTAAATGGACCACATTCAGCGTGCCATTGGTCATCTTCTTGATAAACTAAGCGACTTTCTAGGTCTTCTTCCATCGCTAAGCCAGCTAGTTCATCAGGAGCAATTGGATCTTGAAAGTCGATAAAACCTTGTTTGAGCAAAGCGGGTTTCTTTTGCCAGTAAGTATCTAAAAACTGGTTAATTTCAAAATTAAGTTCAAACATGTTGTCGCGCCTTTCAATGTAAAATAATTCGGAGTGTAACAGGTCGTTTATACGCAGGGTAGCGATACCGCTATGCAGTTAGATAATCACCTTTAAAATGCTATTTTTATGTTAGGGTGAAGCATCATTAAATTCATATTAGTTCATTTTCAGGGAAGTATAATGCAAAGGTCTGTTCAATTTGAAAAAGTCACTGGTTTGCTAGCAGGGTTAATGGTGGTGATGATCTGGTCTGGTTGGATCATTATTTCTAAATGGGGGTTATCGCACTCTTTAACCGTGTGGGATGTAACGGGTGTACGATTTTTAACAGCGGCGGCGATTATTGTTGTTTATGCTTTAGTGAGTAGAACGTCACTTAAATCGATTTTCACCTTACCTATTATTATTTGTAGCCTATGTTGTGGTGCTTTATATGTTTGCGCGAGTTTGATTGGTTTATTAATTTCAGATGCCGCGAATACTGGTGTGATTATTAATGGCACTATGCCGATAATGTGCGCATTGATCTTATATGTCTGGAAAAAAGGGCGTTTAGGGCGTACTCAGTACTTAGGTATTTCACTGATTTTGGTGGCTAATAGTTTACTCTTTACAAGCAGTGGTGGGGCAAGTTTAAGTGCTTTGTTATGGTTGTTATTAGCGGCTTTCTTTATCGCTTTTTATTCTGTTTCAATGAAGATATGGCAGATCCACATTAAGACGATTATGCTTGCTGTGCCTATTATTAATGCGTTATTTTTTACGCCAATTTGGTTTTTTCTACCTAGTCACCTAAGTATTGCACCAATTTCTGAAATGGTTTTGCAAGGTGTATATCAAGGCATAATTGTTAGTGTGTTAGCGTTATTTTGTATGAGTTACTGCATCAGTAGGTTAGGTGCAGTGTCAGCATCAGCAATTATGGCGTTAGTGCCTGTAGTCTCGGTATTGTTAGCGATATGGATTTTAGACCAAACTTTAACTTTCCAGATGGCCGTTGCCATTGTTGTCTGCTCTGTGGGATTAGCTTGTTATAGTAGTTTACAACCATTTTTAGATTGGTTATTTAGCGTTAAGAAAAATGATGCTAACGTAGTTGCAGAGAAATAATACCGATGACATTAAGTGTGTTTAGTATAATAAAGAAGGCAACCCGAAGGTTGCCTCTTATTAATTAAACTTAATGAGCGTATTAAGCCATTTTCTCTACAAGTTCAACAGCTTGACCAATGTAAGAAGCTGGTGTCATTGCTTTTAGTTCAACTTTAACTGCTTCTGGTAGCTCTAGTGTATCGATAAACTCGCTCATGCCAGGGCCATCTACACGTTTACCACGTGTTAGCTCTTTTAGTTTCTCGTATGGTTTTTCGATTGCGTAGCGACGCATTACCGTTTGGATTGGCTCAGCTAATACTTCCCAGTTTGCATCTAGGTCTTTTAACATGTTTTCTTCATTTGCTTCAAGCTTGCTGATACCTTTTAGGCTTGCTTCATATGCGATCACAGAGTAACCGATAGCAACACCTAGGTTACGTAATACCGTTGAATCCGTAAGGTCACGCTGCCAGCGAGAAACAGGTAGTTTTGCTGCTAGGTGATCGAAGATAGCGTTCGCTAAACCTAAGTTACCTTCAGAGTTTTCGAAGTCAATTGGGTTAACTTTATGTGGCATTGTTGAAGAGCCAATTTCACCAGCAATGGTTTTTTGCTTAAAGTGACCTAGGCAGATGTAACCCCAAACGTCACGGTCAAAGTCTAAAAGGATAGTATTGAAACGTGCAATTGCATCAAATAGCTCTGCAATGTAGTCATGTGGTTCAATTTGCGTTGTGAACGGGTTAAATGTAACACCTAAGCTAGTTACAAATTCTTCCGCAAAACCCTGCCAGTTAACTTCTGGGTAGGCACTTAGGTGAGCATTGTAGTTACCTACAGCACCGTTAGTTTTACCTAGTTGTTCAGTCGCTTCAATTTGTTTAACTTGACGTTGTAGACGTGCTACCACGTTTGCCATCTCTTTACCTAGTGTAGTAGGTGAAGCTGGCTGACCATGTGTACGAGACATCATAGGCATTGCTTTGTATTCAATCGCTTTCTCTTTAATCGCATCAACAACACGATTACAGTAAGGCAAAATCACGTCGTTTTTAGCCGTTGATAACATTAGCGCGTGAGATAAGTTATTAATATCTTCTGAAGTACAAGCAAAGTGAATAAATTCAGATACTGCATCAAGCTCTGCAACGTCAGCTACTTTCTCTTTTAAGAAGTATTCAACCGCTTTAACATCATGGTTAGTGGTTGCTTCAATATCTTTAACACGTTGTGCATCAGCTTCACCGAAGTTAGCTACGATAGCATCAAGGTGTGCATTTGCTTCAGCAGAGAAAGCAGGAACTTCTGCGATACCGTCTGTTTGAGCTAGTTTTTGTAACCAACGTACTTCTACTTGTACGCGGAATTTGATTAGACCAAACTCACTAAAAATATCGCGCAAAATTGCAGTTTTGCTACCGTAACGGCCGTCAACTGGTGATACAGCTGTTAGTCCTGAAAGTTCCATTTGTTGCTCCTAATGATGTGTAGGTTGTTTAAATAGTTTCTTTATTCCCTTACTTGGGAAAGAGTGATACGAATATTATGTTCTTAGTAAATTTTGTTTGGTTTGTTGCACTATCGCTTTGCGAGATAACAATAATTGACGACGTTTACCACCAATTTGACGCCATAGTACAGCAGCACGCACACCGGCTAATAATAATGCGCGAATTTTATGTTGTGTTTGTGACTGTTGCAAGTAAGTAGGGTTGCCATTCACTTGAATTTTTGGGCCTAAGTTACTAATTAAATCTTTATAGATAGAATCTAGGTTACTTAATACACTGCTATCATCGATTTCAAAGTGCGCTAATTGACGATTCACTTGATTAATACGCTCACCGAGTAGATTTAATGTACCTGAGTTGGCAGATAATTTACGCTCTAAGGCCATTAAACCTGCAACGTATTTAGTGACTTGCATATTACGTGCACCATCAACATTATCTAGTTGTGCAATAACTGTTTTGTAACCCAATTTAAGTGACTCATGCCCGCCTAAGATATCTAAAGGCGCTGCACTATCGGTACGCACGATTGAACGTAAAGAGGCATTAAAGGCAACTGCATCGGGACAGATACCCTTAGTCGCAATTTTATCGACTAAGTAAGCGGCTTGGCACATTGCAGCAAAGGCAATGCTACGAGATTCTAAGGTATGGAATGACATGATCAGTTCACTTCTTTTTATAAATGAATTTTGAGGTAGATGAGTCATCTACCTCTAAGCCTTATTGCTTTATACAGGTTATATTTGGGCTAATGGCTACTTTTGCAAGTGCTGGTCAATAATTGCACCACCAAGACAAACCTCATCAAGGTAAAATACTGCTGATTGTCCAGGCGTGACTGCCGCTTGTGGCTGGTCGAAAATAACTTCTAAGGTGTCATCGTCAATTGGGTTAACGGTACAAGGGATATCCGTTTGGCGGTAACGTGTTTTGACTGTGCATTTAAAGCTTTCTTTCTTCGGTGTTCTATCTACCCAATCACATTTTTTAGCGATTAAACCATAAGAGAATAGAGCAGGGTGGTCCGCGCCTTGAGCCACTAATAAACGGTTGTTCTCCATGTCTTTACCTACTACATACCATGGATTCTCATTTGAGTTTTGTAATCCACCTATGCCTAAACCTTTACGTTGGCCTAGCGTGTGATACATCAAACCTTGGTGTTGACCAATCACTTCATTTTCAGGTGTTACGATATCGCCTGGCTGTGCTGGTAAGTAAGTTTGTAGGAAATCAGTGAATTTACGTTCACCAATAAAACAGATACCTGTGCTGTCTTTTTTATTGTGTGTCACTAGATCTTGCTCTTCTGCGATACGGCGTACTTCTGGTTTTTCTAGTTCACCCACAGGGAATAAAGTTTTAGCAATTTGCTCGCCGCCTACTGCATATAAGAAGTAGCTTTGATCTTTGTTTGTATCTAAGCCACGCAGTAATTGTGCTTTACCATCGATTTCACGACGACGGCAGTAGTGGCCTGTTGCGATATAATCTGCGCCTAAGTCTTCGGCAGCAAACTCTAAAAAGGCTTTAAACTTAATCTCTTTATTACACATGATATCTGGATTTGGGGTACGACCCGCTTTGTATTCTTCTAAAAAGTGCTCGAATACATTATCCCAATACTCTGCTGCAAAATTAATGGTATGAAGTTTGATGCCTAATTTATCACAAACAGCTTTTGCGTCTTGAAGGTCTTCAGCAGCAGAACAATACTCAGCTGTATCATCCTCCTCCCAGTTTTTCATGAATAAGCCTTCAACTTGATAGCCTTGCTGCTGTAACAGGTACGCAGATACTGAGGAATCAACACCACCGGAAATTCCGACGATCACTTTAGTTTGGCTATTGTCTTTCATAAAATACTCTCCAACGAATTCAGGCGCAGATTTTAGCAGAATTTAGCGTCAATTAAACTAATAATGTGAGCAAGATCTATCATAGGGCTTGGTGTTTGTTTTGTTGGTTTTTTGAACACATAAAGTCATTTTTTTGTACTTTGTGAATTCTTTGATGGAGTTAAAACTTTTAAAAACTCATTTGTATTACTTATGGGGTAATAGTCATACTTTTAACATTCTCTTAAAAATTAATGATTAGGACTGGTTAGACTGTTGAAATAATTAAGAAACCAATTGAGTACGACCTTAATTTATTAACCATTGGTTTCAAGTTTCAACAAGGACACCTAATGAATAAGCTTGGCTTTAAACATATTTTAATTGTTGTGATCATCAGTTTGCTGATTTTGGCACTGGGTATCACTTCTTTCATTTCTATTAATAAGTTATCAGAAACGACTAAAAATACTCTGGTTGATAAGATCACCAGCGCATCTCAATATGAAGCAAACAACATTAAGCAATACATTGCCTCATATTCTCAACCGGTCAGCCATTTAGCCGCATTATATAAAGCGAATAATTACCAAACTGATCATGAGAAGCATATGTTGTTTGCCAAAGAGGCGACTGGCGTCGCTAAGTTGACCTTAGGCTTTGATGATGGACGCTCTTATACCTCTCGCGCATCGGAATCCTTTCCAAATGGTGTTGGCATTCCATCTAAATATGACCCACGCACACGTTCTTGGTATCAGCTGGGTAAAAAAAGCGAGCAGCTGGCCTTGAGTGAGGTCTTTGCCACTAAACAGGGTGTTCTATTATTACTTGCAGTCCATGCCATAAAAGATGGGGTGATCGCATCTGATGTGCGTTTAACGCGTTTACAAACCTTAGTGGAAAGCGTGGATGTCGCTAAAGATTCAGTGGCGATTCTCGTAGACCAAAAAGGTATGGTATTAGCCTCAACGAGCGAGGTCGCTAAAGCGCAGGACCAAATCCAAACGATCCCTGAATTAAGTGATTTTTCAAGCGAGATGTTAAGTAGTGAGCGTGTTATAGCAGATAAAAGTTTAGCTGGGGAGCCAAGTTTATTGGTATCAACACGGGTTGAGCTAGAGGGCAGCGAACCTTGGTATTTAATGATTGCAGTAAAAGATAAAGTTGCTTTTGCCGCCGTATCTGAAGCGACATGGTCTTTATTAATGTGGGTTGTGTTAATAACATTACTATTTATTGTCGTATTTGTTTTTGTTCTGAATCGTATTTACCAACCAGTGATTGCCTTAAAAACATTAATCGCTAACTTATCTAGTGGTGACGGTGATTTAACACAGCGTTTGACGGTTAAATCACAGGATGATTTAGGGCAAATTGCTGGTGGAGTAAATCGCTTTATCGAAACCTTACAGTTGATGATGTTGGATGTTAAAAAAGTCAGTGGGCGATTATCAGAAGGAGTGGAAACACTGAAAAGTCATTCTGATATTAGTGCTGGTATTTTAGCACAGCATCAGCAAGAGACTGATCAAGTGGTGACGGCGGTGGAAGAGTTAAGTGTTACAGCTGAAATGGTGGCAGCTAACGCACAGGATACTGCGCAGTTTACCCAGGAAGCGAATAACTCAGGTGAAACCTCTAAAGATATTATTACAAATGCGCAAGTGAGCCTACAGCGCTTATCCAAAGAGGTAGAAAGTGCGACAGTAAATGTGGCGAATATGAGTCAGGAGACACAAGATATAGGATCTATATTAAGTGTGATTGGTGCGATCGCAGATCAAACTAATTTATTAGCATTGAATGCGGCTATTGAAGCTGCGCGTGCTGGTGAGCAAGGTAGAGGGTTTGCGGTAGTCGCAGATGAAGTTAGGGCGTTAGCTGCACGTACACAAACCAGTACCGGTGAAGTGGAGAATGCGTTAGAGAAGTTACGCCATGAATCAACAGCTGTAGTTAGTTCAATCGATAGTACTCGAGCAACGAGTCAGCAAACGGTATCAGAGGCTGCTAGTGTTGCAGAAAGTTTAGAAGTGATGAATGGTTTTGTTTCAAAAATTAATGACTTAAGTAATCAGATTGCTTCTTCCGCGCAGGAGCAAAATGCGGTGATTAGAGAGGTGAGTCAAAATATGGCGCGTATTCACTCAATTGTGCAAGAGTTAAGTACAACGGGGGCAGATGTGAATCAAGAAACTCATCATATTCACGAAGTTAATGAGCAGCTTAATCATATTGTTGGACGTTTTAAATTAGATAAATAATGACAAGTCCATATTACATTATAAACTTTACGACAAGAGCATTTCAGGTTTAGCCTGTTATGCTCTTGTTTTATATGTACTAGCTTAAAGGTTAATCTTCTTCAGCAAGTGGTGCAACACGCAGACTTGCTTCCTCTTCATCAAAGTACTCTTTTTCTAACAGTAATTGTTGCAGTTGTGGAACTGCAATTGCCTCACTATCAAGCTGTTTCAATAAGCGCTCTTCACATTGTTTTTTTATGGTCGCTGATGGCAGAGCTTGATATTCACGGCAGAAATAAAGTGGCGGTAGGCCAAAACAAAAAGCGGTTAATTGTGCGAGGTGCATTGCACCTAAAGGGGAGATTAATTGGGTTAACTGTTGTGCATTTTCATTTTGACTATCTGACATTCTATTCTGCTCTATTTAATATTTTGTAAGAAACTGTACATCAAAAAGTCATTTATGTCTTTGATATCCAAAATATGATACTTGTTCAGCGCTGTGTTTGTTGAAAACATAGCGCTGGTCAATGTTATTACTAATATAATAAAAGCAAGGTCACCTTTAAAGGCATTACATAGCTTTATCATATTGATTGTTTTTGATGAATATTATTCGCTGAATAATTACTTTTAGTTAAGGACACGGGTATTGTTGACTGAACTGGTTAAACTTTTGTTGTAAAAAGTCGATGACTATACGTAATTTCTTTCTTGGGTATTCTGTTTGTAAATAAACTAGTTGTAATGGCAAATCTTCACCGCGATAGTCTTTCAATAAAATAATGAGTCTGCCTTGTTCAACATCTTTAGCAATATCTATCCAGTTTTTATAGGCGATACCGTGGCCTGCAATCGCCCATTCCCTTAACAGAGCACCGTCATTGGTAGTTTTAACTGGCTCAATATTAAGATCTAATGCTTGGTTATCTTTTTGAAATTTCCAGATATGTTGTTTATTTTTGCCTAAATTCCAATTTAATAAACGATGTTGTTGTAACTCGGCAGGGCTGTTTGGTTGCCCATGCTGTTTAATATAGTCAGGAGAGGCAACCACATAACGCGGTGATGAAGCTAGGTATCTACGTTTTAATGGCGAGTCTGCTAAATGCCCATAACGTAATGCTATTTGTAAGTTTTGCTCTATTAAATCACTGTTGTGATCACTTAAATGCAGTGTCATGGTGACTGAAGGTGTTGCGGATAAAAACTCTTCTAGCCAGTGACTAACAATATTACGACCTAGATCGGATGGTACACTTAATCCTATATCACCGTTCACTTGGTCATTATTGTTATTCAACGTATTGCTGGCGATTTCCAATATTTGAATGGCGTCTTTACTGCTTTCAATAAACAACTTTCCCTCTTCGGTTAATTGCATATTACGCGTAGAGCGAATAAATATTTGGCAGTTTAGTCGCTGCTCTAAGCGTTTTAGTGCTGCGCTCGCTGCCGCTGGCGTTAAGTTTAACTCTCGGCTAGCTGCAGAAATACTGTTGAGGTCGGCAATTCTAATGGCTAGTTTAAGGTCATTTAAATGATACATATTCAAAAATAATTTTAAAGTTATTCAAATTTATCCATTATTATCAAATAAAATAATCAAGCGTACAATGTTTTTATAAACTAGCAGTTTATCTAGTTATAGCGATTACATTTTATAACTCAAAGCTCAATGAAAGGCATTATTATGAAACAAACAGTAAACGATATTCGCGAACAGGTTGTCAGTGATTTAGCAACACGTTACACAACGAAAAAATATGATCCAAGTAAAAAAGTATCAGCAGAGGATTTAGAGGTGTTGTATGAAAGTTTACGTCTTTCTCCTTCTTCAATTAACTCACAACCTTGGAAGTTTATTGTCTTAGAAAGTGATGCTGCAAAACAGAGAATGCATGATTCTTTTGCCAATAAGCATCAGTTTAATCAGCACCTTATTTTTGATAGCTCACACGTGATTTTGTTTGCACATAATCCTGCTTATACACGTGACGACTATGCAAAAGTGGTTGATAAAGGTATACAGGATAATCGCACAGCATTAGAAAATAGAGAAAAAGCCTTTGCTGGTTTCCACTTTGCTGAAAGTAATACCGATCAACAGGGGAACAATGCTGCTTGGACCAAAGCGCAAGTGTATATTGCTTTAGGTAATGCCATGCATACTTTAGCGCGTTTGAAAGTTGACTCAACGCCGATGGAAGGTATTGATCATGATTTGGTAGGCGAGATTTTTGCTGAAGAGTTAGGTGGTTTTGAGTGCCATGTGGCGTTGGTAATTGGTTATCATCATGAGTCTGAAGATTATAACTTTAGTTTGCCTAAAACACGTCTCGCATTATCAGATGTATTAACCGTGCTTTAATAAGTTACCTCTTTTTGAAAAATTTAGGCTGATTTAGTGAAGCGTAAACTTTAAAATTAAGAGCTTGCAGTGATATCATTTCAAGCTCCTACTTGCTTTTAGTCAACTTCTCCTTTTCCAGGACTAATAATAACTATCTCTTAATACTTAATTCCTCTGATTTTTAGTCTCGTTTGTTACAATTTCTCCACATTTTCTTCACAATCTTTGTGTTGTTTTACTTTATGATGGATCTAGTGTCATTTACGCCAATTAAGATCATTCTCTTAATTTTATTGGTGTTAGCTGTTATAAACATTATCTATGCGCTTTAACCTCACTTTGAAATAGAAGAAATAAAATGAAAAAATTTAACCCAGTTTTTATCTTAACGAGTTTTTTACTGAGTCTATTTAGCACCTTTGCTATTGCGGCAACTGCACCTGCTGTGCCTATTTATAGTGAAGTAGTTGGTGCCCATCAGGTATCAGAGTCTTTATCCTTAGTTGGTAAGTTACAGGCAAAAGAATATGTCAGTATTGAACCTGAAGTGGCTGCAAAGGTGACAAAAATTGCAGTAAAAGCTAACCAGAAAGTGAAGAAAGGGCAGTTACTGATTGAGCTAAATAGTGCTGGAGCTGGCGCATTATTAGCTGAAGCTAAAGCTTATTTAGCTAATGAGCAGCGTACGCTGAAAGATTATCAGCGTTTGATTGGTAAGCAAGCCATTACCCAAACAGAATTAGATAGCCAAGCTGCAGTGGTAACAATAGGTAAAGCGCGATTACTTGCTGCTCAAGTCTTTATTAATAACCACCGTATTACCGCTCCCTTTGATGGCACCATTGGCCTATTGGATTTTAGTGAAGGTAAAATGGTCGCGATTAGCGAAGCTTTATTAACCTTAGATAACCTCTCCGAAATGACATTAGATTTACCTGTTCCTGAACGTTACCTTTCTAAAATAACCGTCGGTATGGAAGTATCAGCTAAAACCAGAGCATGGGGGGATGAACAGTTTGTTGGTAAAATTGTAGCAATTGATTCTCGTATTAATCCAGACACTTTAAACCTGCGTGTTCGCTTACTCTTTGACAATAAAAATGAACATTTAAAACCTGGTATGTTGATGTCTGCTAATCTGGTTTTTGCTGCGGTTAATGAACCTATTGTTTCCGTGCAGTCACTGGAGTATTCAGGCACTAAACGTTTCGTTTATGTTGTAGGTGATGATAATAAAGTATCACGTCGCGAAGTGTTTTTGGGTGCTCGTATTAAAGACCAAGCAGTGATTGAATCAGGTTTAGATATTGGTGAGCGTATTGTGGTGCAAGGTTTGGTTAACATGCGAGACGGCTTAACCATTAAAGATTTAAGCACCGTCGAAGAGGCGGGTGAAACCACGGTTAATGTTAATTCATTACAGAAGGATAACAAATAATGTGGTTATCCGATGTGTCAGTCAAACGACCGGTAATGGCCATTGTATTGAGCCTATTACTGTGTGTGTTTGGGATTGTCTCCTTTGAAAAGCTAGCTGTACGTGAAATGCCCGATGTGGAAAGCCCGGTTGTCTCGGTGACCACTCGTTATGAAGGGGCAAGCGCTTCGATAATGGAAAGTCAGGTGACCTCCATAATTGAAGAGCAAGTGACTGGTATCAGTGGGATTGATGAGGTTGAGTCGGTTACACGTAATGGTATGTCACGTATTACCGTGACCTTTGATATCGGCTGGGACCTAACCGAAGGTGTGAGTGATATTCGTGATGCGGTCGCTAAGGCAGAGGGCGCTTTGCCTGAAGAAGCCGACGAACCGATTGTGTCAAAAGATAATGGATCTGGTGAACCTTCTTTATACATTAATCTTAGATCCTCAACCATGGATCGTACTCAACTAACGGATTATGCAGAGCGTGCACTTACCGATCGATTTAGCTTAATTAGCGGCGTGAGCTCAGTGAATGTTACCGGTGGTTTGTATAAGGTGATGTACGTTAAATTGTACCCTGATTTAATGGCAGGTCGCTCGGTCACCGTGAGTGATATATTGACGGCATTAGAATCTGAAAATGTCGAAAGTCCAGGGGGTGAAGTACGTAACGATACCACAGTGATGTCGGTACGGACCGCTCGTTTATATGCCCAACCGGAAGACTTTGATTATTTAGTAGTACGCAGAGCCAATGACGGCACACCCATCTATTTAAAAGATGTTGCAGAAGTAAATGTTGGTGCTGAAAACGAGAGTTCTGCTTTTAAAAATAATGGTATTGTTAATATCAGCTTAGGTGTTGTCACACAGACAGATGCTAACCCTTTAGAAGTTGCTGCAGCAGTACGTGCGGAAGTTGATAACATCCAACAATTCTTACCTGATAATACTGACTTAGAACTAAATTATGACTCTACAGTGTTCATTGAGCGTTCTATTGAGGAAGTTTATAACACCCTGTTGATCACCGGTGGTTTAGTGGTATTAGTGTTATATATCTTTATTGGTCAAGCGCGAGCAACCATTATTCCAGCAATCACCGTACCTGTTTCTCTGATTTCTGCTTTCATTGCTGCTTATTATTTTGGTTTTTCAATTAACCTGATCACCTTAATGGCGCTTATTTTATCGATAGGCTTAGTGGTCGATGATGCGATTGTGGTGGTGGAGAATATATTTCACCATATTGAGCAAGGTGAAAAACCGTTAATGGCCGCTTATAAGGGAGCCAGGGAGGTTGGTTTTGCGGTAATAGCAACCACGTTAGTGTTAGTGATGGTATTCCTGCCTATCTCATTTATGGATGGCATGGTTGGATTACTGTTTACTGAGTTTTCTGTGTTATTGGCTATGTCGGTGATTTTCTCCTCGTTTATAGCATTAACCTTAACACCTGTGTTGGCGAGTAAAATGCTCAAAGAGCATCAACAACAAAATCGCTTTAATCGTTGGATCGATAAGCAGTTCTCTCGCTTAGAAGGTGTTTATCGTGGTGGGCTTAAACATGCTATTAAACTGCGCATAGCAGCACCTTTGGTGATTCTTGCTTGTATTGGTGGTAGTTATTTCTTAATGCAACAAGTGCCATCACAGCTTGCCCCGAAAGAAGACAGGGGCGTTATCTTTGCCTTTGTAAAAGCTGCGGAAGGTACCAGTTTTAATCGTATGTCTGCGAATATGGATTTAATCCAAGAACGTCTATTACCTTTATTAGGGAAAGGCGTGATTAGATCTTTTAGCACACAAGCGCCTGCTTTTGGTGGTAATGCCGGAGACCAAACAGGTTTTGTGATCATGGTATTGGAAGATTGGAATGAACGTACTGTTTCAGCTAATCAGGCTTTAGGTCTGGTTAAAAGAACCTTAGGTGATTTACCGGATATTCGTGTGCGTCCACTTTTACCTGGATTCCGAGGCGGTTCAAGTGACCAAGTGGAGTTTGTATTAGGAGGCTCTGACTACAGTGAATTAGGTAAGTATGCAGAGTTATTAAGACAACAAGCCGAAGCCGATGGCATGGTGGTGGGTAGTGATTTGGATTACTCAGAGAAAACACCTGAATTGTTGGTGTCTCTGGACAAAGAACGCGCTGCAGAGCTCGGTGTGAGCTTGGAAGATATCTCTGAAACCTTAGAAGTGATGTTGGGTGGTAAGAGTGAAACTACCTATGTAGAGCGCGGTGAAGAGTATGATGTATATTTACGTGGTGATGAAAATAGTTTTAATAATGTGAGCGACTTAAGTCAAATCTACATGCGTACTAAAGATGGTGAGCTGATCACTTTAGATACTTTAGCAGACATTGAAGAGGTGGCCTCTGCGAGCCGTTTATCTCACTTTAATAAACAAAAATCTATCACATTAGGTGGTAGCGCTGGTGAAGGTAAATCATTAGGAGAAGTGTTAGATTATTTAGACGCTAAAGCGATTGAATTATTGCCTAGTGATATTACTTTTTCATACACGGGGGAATCGCAGGAGTACCGTGAAAATAGCAGCAGCGTGTTAATTGTATTTGGCTTAGCCTTGTTGGTCGCTTATCTAGTATTAGCTGCGCAGTTTGAAAGCTTTATCAACCCGCTTGTGGTTATGTTTACTGTACCTATGGGGGTATTGGGTGGTTTCATTGGTATGGTATTAATGAATCAAGGGCTGAATATCTATAGTCAAATTGGCATGATCATGTTGATTGGTATGGTCACTAAAAACGGTATTTTGATTGTTGAGTTTGCTAACCAGCTACGTGACCGTGGCAAGAGTTTAGATACAGCAATTATTGATGCGGCTGCACGTCGACTTCGTCCGATCTTGATGACCGCATTTACTACCTTAGCGGGCTCTATCCCATTGATTTTATCTGTTGGTGCGGGCTCTGAAAGTCGTATTTCAGTAGGGACAGTTGTGTTCTTTGGGATGGCTTTTGCAACCGTGGTTACACTGTTTGTTATACCGGCTATGTACCGATTGATTTCAGGCAATACACATTCACCTGGCCACGTTGAAGCCTTGTTAAATGAAGAGCTACGTTTAAGTGAAGCGGCTTCAAAACAAGATAAACCAGAATAAGTTAGCAATGTAATAAAGGTAAAAAGCGAGGAGAGTAACAACTTCTCGCTTTTTTTATATCTACGAAGAAATTGTGCTTAAACTCCTTTATAAAATTTAGTACTCTCTGTGCCTTAATTAATAAAATAGGGTTTACCATGCTTAAGTTTATTTTAATTGTTGCGATTGTTATCGTGGCATTTTTTGTTTTTCAATCGATGACTTCAGGAAAAGATGCACCTGTAAACATCCAAAAAGGGCAAGGCTTCTTAGCTGAAAATGCAACGAAAGAAGGCGTTGTTAGTACGGATTCAGGTTTACAGTACTTAGTGTTAGAAAAAGGTGAAGGCACAGAGCACCCAACAGCTAAGAGTAAAGTAAAAGTTCACTACCACGGTACGTTAATTGATGGCACTGTGTTTGATAGCTCTGTAGAGCGTGGCGAGCCAATCTCTTTTGGATTAAACCAAGTTATTCCAGGTTGGACTGAAGGTGTTCAATTGATGGTAGAAGGTGATAAATTCCGTTTCTTTATCCCAAGCCGTCTTGCTTATGGTAACCGTAGTGCGGGTAAAATCCCGGCTGGATCATTATTGATTTTTGATGTTGAGTTATTAAAAATCAACCCATAATGTGTTGATAGCAGTACACCTTTATTTATTAAAAGTGTACTGCTGTTGTTTATTCGCAAGGTGGCGCCATGTGAATAACCGCCAATCCTCCCTGTGATGTCTCGCGATATTTCTTATTCATATCCTTCCCTGTTTGATACATAGTTGCGATCACTTTATCTAAGGATATAAGGGATTTACTGTTACGCTTTAACGCCATTCTTGAAGCATTAATCGCCTTCATTGCGCCCATTGCATTACGTTCAATACAAGGTATTTGTACTAAGCCGCCGATTGGATCACAGGTCATGCCTAAGGAGTGTTCCATGGCAATTTCAGCTGCAATACACACCTGTTCATTACTGCCACCTTGGATTGCGGTTAATCCTGCTGCGGCCATTGATGAAGAAACACCTATCTCACCTTGGCAACCCACTTCTGCACCAGAAATCGAGGCATTACGTTTATATAACATGCCAATGGCTGCTGATACGGCTAAAAAGTCTTTCAGTTGGGTGGTATCAATTTCACGTAGATATTTATTGTAATACATTAATACCGCAGGGATAACACCTGCAGCACCATTGGTGGGTGAGGTTACTACTTGTCCGCCTGCGGCATTTTCTTCACTCACTGCAAATGCGTATAAGTTAACCCAGTCCAAAACACTCATGGGGTCGTTATCTATACTTTCGTTGGCTTGTAAGGTTTTTAATAGGGCAGGGGCACGCCTAACAACTTGTAACCCTCCTTCTAAAATACCTTCACTGGTTAATCCTCGCTGTAAACAGAGGCTGATTACTTTCCAAATTTTTTCAGCTGTTGCATCTAAAGTCTCTTGGTCGGTGAAAGTTAGCTCATTTTGCAATACTAAAGCGCCGATGCTGAGCCCATTTTTATCTGCTTGTGCTAGTAAATCAGTAGCAGAGTTAAACGGGAAGGGAACTTCCTCTGTTGTGTTAGCTGTTGGGTTTAATAATTGTTGTTCAGTACTAATAAACCCACCACCCGTAGAGTAATAGGTTTGAGAATCGAGTAATGTTTCACCGTTATGAGCAAGAAAACGTAGCGCATTTTCATGTAAAGGTAAGCTCGTTTTATGAAACTCAATATTAATATTAGGATCGAATACAATAGGTGTGTGACTAAGGAATGTTAATGTTTTCTGTTCTGATGCTTGTTGTAATAGGACCTTTGCCGTGGATGCTTTAATTGTGTCTGGTTTATAACCACTTAATCCTAATATGATCGCTCTATCCGTATGATGACCTTTACCTGTCAGAGATAAAGAGCCATATAGTTGGACCGTAATAGAGGTGATTGATTTTGCTTGCTCTTGGTTCGCTGTGGCAAATAAATACGCCGCTAACATAGGTCCACTGGTATGTGAGCTAGAAGGGCCTATACCGATTTTATAGATATCAAAAATTGAAAGCATCTATTACTCCTATTAAAAATGTAGAGGCCAAGGCGGGGAAGTCTAAACCTCTAATTTGTATCACCCCATTAGGTGACTATCTGTTATTGGCAATCTAACTTATATTGCTGAGAGAAGTACCTACCAAGTGTGTTATCTGGTGTGACATCTGCTGCTAGCGCTAAAGTAAAAGCACGTTGAGCATCGGACACTTTAGGTTCAATTATCTCACCTGCACAAGCAGAGTTAAGTGCTGTGGAAATCTGTACATCACCTTTATTTAACCAAGACATATCAACAAAATAGGTTTGATCGTAAATGTAAAGTCTGAGGTTTTTTCCCGCAAAAGCAATAGGATTGGATAATGGAAGTTCAAAACTGAGTACTATCTTGTTTTTATCTTTAACCATTTGCGGGTGGATCGCACTTTTATACTTTACTGGTGTAGTGTCATTATATAAATAGGTGAAGTAATGCTCGTTATACATATTATCAATCACACCCACGGCGAGCTTTTGTAAGGTTTGTTGCAGGTGTTCAGGGCTAATATCCTCTCCCTGTAACATATAATTTGAGGTATCAGCATCAAATGTCCATGTCATATGCAGTGCAATAATATGTGTATCATCACTTTCGATGTAGGTGTTAGTGGCTACCCATGCATGAGGATGTGCCGATAATCGAGAAGGCAAGGTGGAGAGCAGTAAACAGGTAATTAGCAGTAGCCAATTACCTTTGATCAACTTTAAAAATCTAGGCATACAGCGATTAATTAATAACGTTTATGTTTTGAACTAGGCGTGATTTCCTGTTCAAACTCATCTGGAAACAGGATAATGCCATTAAGTTGGCTATCTGGGAAAATAACAATAGACAACTCATCTTCTTCTAACCCTGGAGTCCAGCGATCAAACCAGGTCGCTAAATCAATCGCTTTAGCGGTACAGTGTGACCATTCATCAGTTGCCCAATCTTCAGCAAATGCTTTATTTGGCCATACCGGCACACAATCTTCATCTTCAGTATTGAGCATGACACAACCATGTTCGTCAACTAATAGCCAAATCTCTTGTTGTTTTTGAATCTCTTTACATAAATATTGAAAACGTTGTTGAGCATCAAACTTTAAAATTTCTTTAATACGCTGTGGTGTTAAATCGCCCATATCTTATCCTGTTCAGTAAATTAGTTAATGACACGTTAGCTTAAAGTAAAAGTGATATTTTGCTAGTTTAGAATGCTCGAATATACACATTATCCGTTAACTTAATCATCATAATGTAGATCGTAAGTTGTTTGTTATATATTGTTTTTGAAGGTAAAAAGTACTCTGACAATGAGAGGAGTAATCAATAACTCATTGGCTATTAAATGTGTAAGAGTGAGTGATTCTCAAACATTAAGTGCGCAAGGTCACTCTTTCTCTTTAAATTGTAAATATTTACATAAAAAAAACATGGTTTTTATAGCCATATTTATATGCTTTATTTAATAACTATTGTATATTTTAGTTAAGTTTTATCAAAAAGAGTCGCTTATAGTTAAGTATCCACTTCTATTGCCGATAAATAATAATAACCTATTCGATACTAATACGAATTGAAAAACTTTACTTATTCATTAAGTTCTAAGGCCATTATGTTTCATAGTATTAAAGCTCAAATAATTACTATTTATTCTATTGTTATCTTCGCATTTGCTGCTTTGCTTTTATTTACGGTATACGTTAATGAAAAAGAGAGAATGCTGGATTTACAATTAGAAACCTCCACTAAAATATCGCAAATGCATGCCACTAAATTGAGCCAAGAGTTTGCGCAATATGTTGCTATGTTACAAGTGCTGAGTAGTGACTTTGAACCAGTACACAATGACCAAGAAACGATACATAGACTATTACAGCGTTTAATCTTTGTTGGCGGAGACAACTTTGTTAATGCCGTTTATATTGATCAGGCCTTGAATTTAACCGATGCTAATTATAATAGAATGAAGGCCGTTCATCCGTCACTGCTAACCGGTAAAGATTGGGACAATAAAGAGTTTAATATTACTAACCCTATTGATAGTAGCTTTGAAGGTAAGCCTGTTATTATGGTTTCAGTACCTATTCGTAATGAAAAAAATGAGTGGAGTGGTACGATTGCAGCCGCGGTTCCTATCGATATCTTACCTAAAAAACTATCTGAAATTAAATTAGTAAAAGAAAGTTACGCATGGTTAGTGGATACCGACGGTTTGGTTATTTCCCATCCTGTTGCTAGTTTTATTATGAAAAATAGAGCAACCACAGAGCCGAATCCGAACTACCCTGGATTTAATGAAATAGTGAAGCAGGCAAGTCTTAAAGATAATGGCTACGGCCGTTATATGGACGTTGCTTTAGATGAGTCTAAGATTGTGACTTATGCGAATATTCCTTACCTACCCGGCTGGACGCTTTATGTTACAACTGAAGAGTCTGAAATTTTCCAAGATATTTATGACATTCTATATAATGTATTAATTATTGCGGTTGTGTTGATGGTGGTCTTTTTAGTCTTTATTAGTCAGTTAGCTAATAAAGTGACTAAGCCAATTATCAAGCTAACACATGAAGTTAAATCGGTTGTTAATAGTAAAACAGATTATTTCCATGGTATTGATTCAAAAGATGAAATAGGGCAGCTCTCTAAAGCTTTTGACAGCAGTTTCAGAAAAATACGTACTCATACCATGCATCTTGAAAAAATGGTTAATCAGCGTACTCAAGAGATTGCCACTAAAAACTCTTTGCTCAGTGAGCAGAATGACCAACTCGAAGAGCTTGTTTCTAAAGATCCGCTTACTCACTTATATAACCGTAGAGCATTTAGTCGATTACTTGATAAAGAACTTGCGCGAGCAAGAAGACATAAATCCTCTGTAACACTTGCCATATTAGATATTGATCACTTTAAGCGAATCAATGATACCTATGGGCATAATGTAGGTGATGAAGTATTATGCCGCTTTGCTAATGAGTTAACCACTAATATGCGTGTGGAAGATTTGATTTGTCGTTGGGGTGGTGAGGAATTTGTTATTTTATTATGGGAAGCGACGGCAAGCTCTGCGTTTAGACATATGGACGAAATTCGAGAGAATATTGCTAATTTACATTTTGATACCGTTGATAAAGTCACTTTCAGTATTGGTATGGCTACTATGCGCCATAATGAAGAGTTCAAAGATTGGTTACATAGAGCCGATGATGCCCTTTATAAAGCCAAAGAGATGGGCCGTAATCGCACCATTATTGATAACAGTGAGCCACCGAAAGAAAGCTAACTTATACCACGTAAACTAACAGGAGAGTGCCATTAGAAGACTTCACTTCTTTTGGCTCTCCGACTCTAAAGCCATATCTTTAACCACAACTTTACCCTATCACCGCTCTTTTTCTAGAAAGATGAATCATCAGCTATAATACCAATCATAGTAAGTAACTGATCTATTTTACTTGTTAAAACAACTTATTTTTTCGTTGTAAGTTTCGCATAGGGAACAACCATTTACATCAACTTACGCCTCTAACTAAGCCATTTTTCCGGCGCAAAATTTAGATCAGTTATTTAATACAATTGGTATTAGCCACAAACTCACGGGAAACTATAATGATGAAACATTTAATTGTAGGGTTAACCGGCTTACTGGCTTTAGCAACGACC
>NZ_QOCB01000052.1 GCF_003318165.1 Psychromonas sp. B3M02 | reverse complement strand
GTTGCTTACTATGATTGGTATTAAATAGAAATTGTTAGATTAATGATTCGAATCCCGATTTTTACCTGACTAAAACTAATCCATTTTGGGTAGCAATTATTACTATTTGCTTGTATAAATAGAAGTGGGTCAACTTCACACTTTTAATAAAGGGCATGGAATAAGGAATAATATGTTGAAAAGGATTTCGTTTAAAGCAAAGCTTGTAGTGCTAATGATCACTATTATTTTGGTGACATTAATCACTTCCTATTACAGTGTAAATTATTATATCAGTAGTTATATTGCGTATAACGACAGTAATAATATCCAATCAAAACTCTCTCTGTTAAAAAGTAAAATATCCAGTGATGTTAATAACGATATTAATTTAGCTAAAAATCTCAATTTTAGTTTGATCAGAATTAAACAAACAATGGACGCGACTGATTACCTAAAAATTATCAAAATTGCCAATAACTTTGTGTTTGACGAAACAGGTAATGTACAAGATGAAGGCGAGGCAGAACGTTATAAACAGCAGCTTAAGCAAGCTAATGGAGAAATAATGATCAGCAATCTATTTTATTTGGATGAGCAGCCAGTCTATAGCATTACCATTCCGAGGAAAAATAATGAAGGGGACTTGTTTTTTGTTTCGTTAAGTAAGCTTAAAGCAACACTAGAGGCTTCTACAGTCAAAGGTAGCTATATAGAATTGTTGGATGCTGCTGATAATGTCATTTTCTCGAATAAGCAAGCGGGAGATTTAACATTAATACCAGAAAAGATAAGTGTTGGTAATATGCAATGGACCTTAAATGGTTATATCGACAATGCCCATATTCAAGAAAATACAGGACAACTAAATCAGTCAATCACTTCTGCACTGTTAATGGCCGCTTCTGTGATAATCATTATTGCTATTTGTTTAATTAACGCTGCCTTTAACCCCATTGTTGCTTTACGTAATGTAGTCACTGACCTCGCTACAGGAACAGGAGATTTAACCCATCGTTTGCAAGTAGAAAGTCAGGATGACCTTGGAAAAATCGCGGAAGGAATTAATCAGTTTATCGCCAACCTACAAGCCATGATGCTGGATATCTCAGCGTCAAGCCAACATATCAGCGAACAAATTAAGCAGTTCGAGGAACAGTCAAGTTCAAACCAACAAGTATTAGAAGTACATAATACTGAGATGGATATGGTCACGACTTCAGTGAATGAAATGAGTTCAACGGCACAACATGTAGCAGAGAGTGCCTCCACTGCAGCACAACAAACTGAATCCACGAATGGTGAAGCAGAACAATGTAAGGTCATTGTGCATCAAGCAGTGACTGATGTGACGGCATTAGTCTCACAAGTCGATGAAACCGCACAAACGGTGTCGGTTATGGTAGAGGATACGGTGCAAATCACTAATACCTTAAAAGTGATCGGTGAAATAGCTGAGCAAACTAATCTCCTTGCGCTGAATGCGGCCATTGAAGCGGCAAGAGCTGGAGAGATGGGAAGGGGGTTTGCTGTCGTCGCAGATGAAGTGAGAGCATTATCAATGCGCACTCGAGAAAGTACTGCTGAAATCAGTGATATGTTAACTAAATTAAAAGCAGGTTCAGATGAGCTGGTTACTAGTATGGTTGTCACTAAAGACAGTTGTCAAAAAACAGCGGCAACCACAGCTCAAGTGATGGATTCGTTAGGCATCATGACTGGGTCGGTTAATCAAATCAGCGATGTAACCTCACAGATCGCAACCTCAGCAGAACAACAAAACCTTGTGACGGAAGAGATGAATAAAAATATGCTGCAGATTAAAGGGTTAATCGAAACATTAAATACAAACGGTATTCAGACGAGCAATTCAGTTAATCAACTGACAGAAAGTAATCAAGATCTCGTTAAAATAATCAGCCAATTTAAAGTAGTGTGAATCATGTGTGGGTTAACGACCTTAAAACAATGACTTGTTAACCACATATTTTGTTAGTTAAACGGTGATTATTGTAAATAAACGTCACTTGTTGAACTGAGTCACACTTTAGAGGTATATTGGATCCTAAAATATTTTACTGAAAAACTTAAATAAATTTAATTTATCTTGTTAATCAGTGTAATAGATTGCGAAGTCTATTTTACGATCTAACGATGCAATATTAAAAGGTATGCATAATAAAACAGATCTTATCTGTGATTTACCCCTACTTTATATGGAAATAATATGAAACAAGTTCAATTTAGAAATATTGATAAGTTATTTATCAAGATGTCATTGTTTGACAAATTCTGGGTCATTTTTGGCCTGTTTGTCATTATTCTTAGCTTTATTTCTATTAATCGATACCTTGATACTGTGGACATGATTGAAGAACAATCAGCTCAAATACTAGAGCAACGTTTATCAGGTATGGTGATAGCACTTGAGTCCACTAATCAACTCGATAAAATTGCTGATTTAGGGGTAACGTTTCCCGCTAGTACTTCTCACATGGTACGTAATAATGACCAGGTCACCGTGGTGGTTAAAACTAACTCACAGCAATACGTCTCATTGTCAGAATCTGTCGCAGCAATCGAAAAACCCGCAAAACAAAGTGCACTTAATAGTCTGTTACTGACGTTTTTATGGATATTGCCTTTTGCATTAGCCCTGTATTGGACTGCCACATTTTTACGTGGTGCATTATGGGTATTGTGGGATACGACCCTGAAAATTATAAAAGGGGATTTAACGTCTCGTTTAGGTTTTATTGAAGGTCGAGATGAATTCGGTACCATTGGTGCATGTTTAGATAAAGCCATGGATACATTATCAGAGCTTGTGGATACCGTGAAAGAAAATGCGTCAATGCTGCATCATACTTCATCAGATATTGCAGACCATAGTAAACAGAGTGAAATTCAAATAAACCAACAACATACATCGCTTGATTCAGTTGCTACAGCCATGGAAGAGATGACTGCTTCATCACTTGAAGTCACGGAGATATCGAAAAATGCCTCTAAACAAGTCGAGCTTAACTCCGAGCATGTCAAACAAAGTGATCAACGAGTTCAATCAGTAATTAGTGAAATTCAGCAACTGTCTAATTATATCGAAGAAACGTCATATTCAGTGGCTACATTACAAGAAAATGCGACACAAATAGATGAAGTGATCACCACAATTAACTCCATTTCAGATCAAACCAACTTGTTAGCGCTGAATGCCGCTATCGAAGCCGCACGTGCCGGTGAAATGGGACGAGGGTTTGCCGTTGTCGCAGATGAAGTGAGAACATTAGCAAGTAGAACGCAATCTGCTACGGTAGAGATTCAATCTATGATCAGTAACCTTCAGTCTGAAACCAACAATATCTCTACTATTACCAATAATACAGTCTCTCAGGCTCAGACCAGTACGGATTTGATTAAAGAGATTGGTACTGATATCAATGCAATTGCCGAATCATCACAAGCGGTAATAGAGATGACTTTCCATATTGCAACCTCTT
Source organism: Psychromonas sp. B3M02 (assembly GCF_003318165.1). GTDB lineage: Bacteria > Pseudomonadota > Gammaproteobacteria > Enterobacterales > Psychromonadaceae > Psychromonas. The sequence goes on along the minus strand of NZ_QOCB01000052.1, from coordinate 8,745 downwards.
CAGAGGAGCAAAGTGCGGTCGCAAATGGTATTGCTTCGGACTTAACAGGTGTACGTGATCAGTCTACATCGATCCGAGATTATGCTCATAAATCATCTTTGGGTACTAAAGACTTATCGGAAGGTGCAGAAAAATTAAGTAAGATCTTATCGCACTATAGAACTTAGCTTAAACCTATTAGTAAAGCATTATCCTACTGCTGTAGGGTAATGTTCTTTTCTCTACCGCTATCAAATACAATTAATAGTTATAATCAAAGCTATACTCAAAGCTATACCCTGAATCTTAGGAACATTATGTCTAAATCCAATGTCGATCTATCTAAAATTACATTTTTTGAACGTTTTGAGTCAGACATTTTATCTGGAAAGAAAACCTTAACCATTAGAAATGAAGAAGAAAAACATTATTTGCCTGATAGCAGAGTAGATGTGTTTACTTTTGAAGATAATCGTTGGATTTGCCGTATTAAAATAACTAAGGTAGAGCCTATATTATTCGAGAATTTAAACCATGAACATGCTAAACAAGAAAATATGAGCTTAGCAGATTTAAAATCAATAATTAAACAGATCTACCCGGGTATTAGCCAACTCTATGTCATCTATTACACATTATTAGTGTAAAGACATACGTTTGTGCCAATTAATATAATCAATTGCAGACATTGGTTTAGCAATTAAATAGCCTTGTATCCCATCGCTCTTTTTCTCTTTTAAAATGTCAAACTGTTGCTTTGTTTCAACACCTTCTGCCATCACCGAAATATTTAAGTTTTTTGCCAAGTTAATAATGGTTTCAACTATCGGTAAACCTGTTTCGAGGTTTGATATGTTATCGATAAAGCTTTTATCAATCTTCAATTCATCCACTGGATATGCATGTAACGTTGATAAACAAGAGTAACCTGTACCAAAGTCATCAATTGAAAAAGTAAAGCCAACATTTTTTAACTCATGCATTTGTTGCACGGTATAGGGGAGGTCATTGGATAACATAGTTTCTGTTATCTCTAGTTTTATTAGTGATGCTGGGACTTTATATTGATCAATAATCGATATTAATTCATCTTTTAAAGTGGGAGAGTTGAACTGATTTTGTGACATATTAATAGCAATGCGATAGTCGGGAGTGACTGATGGCGCTATAGCCAATTGATTAAGCAATTTACAAATATCATGTAATACAATATTTTGTAATTTTTGTATTAAGCCAAATTGTTCAGCGAGTGGGATAAATTGATAAGGTGGCACCAACCCCTTGCTTGGGTGATTCCAGCGAATCAATGCCTCGGCACCACTGACTTTTCCATGAACATCCACTTGAGGTTGAAAGTAAGCACAGAATTCATCGTTTTCAATAGCCCTGACTATTTCGCTTTCTAATTCAGTTTTAATCTCTAGTAGTGTTTGTTGTTTGGGATCAAAGAAACTGTAACCATTGCCACCTTTAAATTTAGTACGATACATAGCTGTATCTGCAAATTTAAGGATGTTATCTGCGTTTGCATGTTCTTTATCGATTAGGTAGATGCCAATGCTGGCACTAATTTGAAAGGCAAGTTTGCCGATATCAAATTTATCATTAAAAATAGATTGCACTTTTTTGACGAGTTGAATGACATTTTGTTCCGCTTGTTGCAAGTCAGCACCAATGGTATCAACAAGGATCACAAACTCATCGCCACCAATACGAGCCAGTGTATTAACTTTACCTAACACCGCTGAAAGGCGTTTTGCTGATTGAATAAGTAACTGATCTCCCGCTGCATGGCCGAGCGAGTCATTAATACGTTTGAAGTTGTCTATATCCAGAAATAACAGGGCACTGATGGTATCTTCTTGTTGTACTTTAACCACACACTGCTCTATACGGTCATTGAGTAAACGTCTATTAGGTAAACTGGTTAATGAATCATAATAAACCAGTTTCTTCACCTCGTTTTCACTATTTTTACGTCTGGTGATATCCCTGATCACCCATAACACATGGTCGCCATTATTGTAATTAATCTTAATGGTTCTGCCTTCGAAAATAAGTGTTTCAGAGCGTATTGTAAGCGTATATTCAAATACATGTATTTCATTGGTTTCCAATGTTTTATTTATTTTATCTAATACCATTAATGCATCACTCTCAGATAAAATATCTTTAATATTTTTGCCCACTAATTCATTGATAGGGTCGCTTAATAAATTTTCTGATGCTGCGTAAACATTGAGGTATAACCCTTCCTTGGTAATAATAATTGCTGGATCAGGTATTACTTTAATAAACGCATTAAGGTTTTGATTGGTAACTTTTAAATCTTTAACCAGTTTTTGCATTTGCAATGCATCGTTGCTTTTTTCAATGGCAATACTGGATAAATGGACAAAATAATCTATCAACTCGAGGTTCTTTTTTGATGCAACTTTAGGATCTGAATAATAGATGGCGAATGTGCCTAACACTTCAGATTTAGTGGAAATAATAGGCGTCGACCAACATGCTTTGAAATCGTATTGTTCTGCAATACTTTTGAAGTTTTCCCATAATGGGGAGTGAGGGATATCTTCCACTAAAACTCGTTTGCCTAAAAAAGCAGCCGTGCCACAGGAACCTACTGCAGGACCAATTTTAAGGCCGTTTATTAAGTGAGAATAGCTATCAGGTATGCTTGGCCCAGCGATACTATAAAGTAAGTTATCAATTAACTTTAATATTGAACATTTAGCATTATCATCACCTATTAATGCTTCAATCGCTAGGCAAATCGATGCTAAGGTTTCATGTAAAGGTTCGCCTAATGCTATTTTTGTGAGTATTTTTTGCTGGCTAGCTAGTAATTTCGTATTTTTCTGTAAATCCATAAAATGTGCCACAACCCTTGTGATAACCAATATTGGGCTAGTACCCCTTTATGGCTATAAACCTTTTTTGAATCATCGACTTACACAAGTTTATCGAAGTTTAATTAAGTGTAAGTGACTGTTTTATAATCAATTGTAGTATTTTTTTGGGGATATAGCGAATTTAAATGCTATTTGTTTTCAATTTATTATTTAATATAAACGTCATGACAATCGAGTTAATTAACTGGCTGTTTTTTAAAAATGAATACTGTAGATATTGAATTGATAGAATGCTGCAAATAAATGTAAAAAAACAGTCAACCTTGTTGTAGTTTAGGTTGATAATACTAAAGTGACCTGGCACGGAAAGTAGGGAATTCAGAAGGTTAAAAAAAGAGTGGTCAGAAGGTTAGGTTGTTAACCACTCTTGATAAACAGAACCTTGTTTGGTCGGTTCTACACTTTACCTAGCCAAATATCCGCATTAATTTGTGGCTGTTTACTGCGTTTCTTTTTGCCTGTACCTTGCGTAGGTGCTGTTATCTTATTTTTAGCCTGTAATGCCAGTTGTTCAAAGTCAGTGGTTTCAAACCCGTTTACTTGTTCACGCTCTAATTGAATCTTATGCTTTTTCTCTATAACTTTAAAATGTTGAACGTCTTCAAAATCAATGATTGATAAAGCCAAACCGACTTCTCCAGCACGTCCACTTCGACCAATACGATGCATGTAATCAGCAGGACTTCTAGGGAGATCAAAGTTGATCACAACGGGCAGTTTATCAATATCCAAACCACGTGCAGCAATATCAGTTGCAATTAACACTTGAATTTCACCTAGTTTAAATGCCTCCAAAACGCGTGTTCGTGCACCTTGAGCTTTATCTCCGTGAAAAACTTCAGCACTGATACCGCGTTTGGCGAGTTTATCTGCTAAATGTTTACAGGCTGATTTGGCGTTGACAAAGATTAAGGTTTGTTGCCATTGATGTTGTTTAATTAAATGTGATAACAATGCCGTTTTTTGGCCTTTATCAACAGTGAATAAACGCTGTACCAAGGTACTTTGTTCAGCGCTTTGTAATTGTATTTCCACTGGGTCATTAAGTAGATCTTTAGTCAGAGCCTTCACTTGTTCAGGAAAAGTAGCTGAAAACAGTAATGTCTGTTTTTGTGATGGCATCAATTTTAGTAAAGAAGCTAATTCATCGGTAAACCCTAAACTAAGCATTCTGTCTGCTTCATCTAATACTAAGGTGTTAACGTTATCCAGTTTAACGGCGTTACTATTAATTAAATCTAATAATCGTCCAGGTGTTGCAACCAAAATATCACTGCCGCCACGCAACGATTGCATTTGCGTATTAATAGACACACCACCAAAGACGGCAACCGTTTTGATTGCGCCATTGAAATGCGCAGCATAAGACTTAATACTATCCGCAACTTGTTTGGCCAGTTCACGCGTTGGTACAAGTACAAGATGAGAAACAAAATTGGCAGATGATTTATGTCCTGTTGCCTGTAATGCTAGGGTATTTAATATAGGTAACGCAAAAGCAGCCGTTTTACCAGAGCCTGTGTTAGCACCTGCAATAATATCTCTTCCGGCTAATACATTGGGAATAGCTTGCATTTGAATAGGGGTAGGTTGTGTATATTGCATTTCGCTTAAACGTTTCAATAAAGGGGAAACGAGTTTAAGTGTTTGAAATGAGTCGTTGTGTTGACTGTTTTTATCAATGTTAGCGTTGGAGATCATTAAATATATAACTCTAAATGTAAATAATAGTGGTCTATTTTAGCTTATTTTAAATACTTGTTCTCAATTAACTTAGGTAAACTTTAACCCTTTCTGTTTACCCGTTTATGTTACATCAGTTTCACAAAATCTATTATTAATTGCATTAAAGTAAACTTAAAGTCATTTTATGTTGTGTGTAGTTACCACCTTTGCCATATAATAATCTAAGATACACTCAAAAATTAAGTACTTTGCATATTAGGATATTTAGATGCGTGAAAATTTACCGGTAATTGACCTTAGAAAAACTTTTTCAGTAGATCAAAAGCTTATTTCAGTGACTGATACTAATGGTAATATAGTTGATTGTAATCAGGCTTTTATCGAGATAAGCGGTTTTAGTCGAGATCAATTGATTGGGCAGCCGCATAATTTAGTGCGTCATCCTGATATGCCTGGTGAAACATTTGCAGCAATGTGGGGCCAATTAAAACAAGGTAAACCTTGGATGGGCTTAGTAAAAAATCGTTGCAAAGACGGGGAATATTATTGGGTTGACGCTTATGTAACACCTGTTACGGAAAACGGGAAGGTTGTTGGGTATGAGTCAGTAAGGTCTTGCCCTAAACAACAGGATGTAATAAGAGCCGAGAAACTATACAAACGTGTTAATGCTGGTAAAGGATTAAGAAAAACGTTACCTATATCTTTACAAAACATAATACTTATCCTGTTGATGTTATCATCTTTAGTCCTTATCTCAATGGATGAAACACTAGCGACTATCATTTTATTGCTGATATCGAATATCGGTTATGCGTTATGGACAAGTATTGATAATAAAAATAACTTATTAGCTTTTTCTGAGTTATTAAGTGGTTATTTTTCTAATGAGCAAGCCGCACAATCTTATACATCCAGCACGGGCTTGTTAGGAAAGGTTAAAGCGGCTATTTTAAGTCAGCAATCACATTTAATAACGGTATTAAGCCGTATTGAGGGGGCAGCAATAAAAGTAACATCGGAATCCCATAATTCATTCGAATTGGTTCAACATTCAAAAAATGGTTTAGACCAACTACAAGCAAAAACACAACAAGTTGCTACTGCGAGTAATGAAATTACTGCAACAATCAGTGAAGTATCTTCGAGAGTTTCTGACACTGCAGAGCATGCTGAAACTGCTTTAGCATTAGCAAAAAAAGGTGAAACATTAGCAACGGTTACTAGTGAATCAATAGAAAAATTAAAAGAAACAGTACAAACAATTAACCATTCAGTGACGGAAGTGTCTGCAGAAGCGGAAAGAATTTCAACTGCCACCAATATCATTGACCAAATAGCGAAACAAACTAATCTACTCGCGCTGAATGCTGCCATTGAAGCTGCTAGAGCGGGTGAGCAAGGACGTGGTTTTGCCGTAGTAGCAGATGAAGTGCGTAATTTAGCTAAACATACACAGGACTCAACCAGTGAAATATTTAAGATTGTCGAGCTATTGACGGAAAAAACAAGTACAGCAGTAGTTCATGTAGAGCAGGGCACTATAGAAGCTGAAAATGGTTTAAATAACGTAATACAGAGTAGTGAAATGTTAAAAGGGATTGTTGATGCTGTTGCACAAATCTCTGATATGTCGATTCAAATTGCAACGGCCACTGAACAGCAGGCGCATGTATCGGAAGACATTAATCAACAAATGGTAGGTATTGCGACTCTGACTGATAAAAATGTGAATGTTTCAACGGAAACTGAAACCTCGATCAAAGATCTAAAACGAATTGCAGATGAGCTACATGAATTAGTGTTGCGCTTTAAGTAGAGCTTAGATTTAGCTATCAATAATATAGCGAAGTGAGATGTGGGGATTGAGTTACTTAGTAAGCAACTCGGTTTCTACCACTCTTTTTAGCGATATATAAGTTTTCATCGGCGGTATCAAATAAAGACTCAGTTGATTGCCCTTGTTCAGAGTAATTAGCAACGCCAAAACTACAGGTCACACTGTGTGCCAAGAAAAAAGCATCATTGATATCATTGTTTTCTTGCTCAATTTGCTCACTATTTAAATCAAAGGCTGTGATTTGATTTAATCCATAGTTACCAATCTGTAAACGTTGCTCAATAACCTTACGAAGCCTTTCAGCTACTAATATAGCTTCACTTAGTTTGGTATTAGGTAACAGGATCATAAACTCTTCACCACCATAGCGATAAGAAAAATCCGATGGCCGTATGGTATCCAGGATCAATTGACCAAATAACGCCAAAGTATCATCACCCACTGAGTGGCCAAATTTATCGTTCACGGATTTAAAGTTATCTAAATCACACATAATCATAGAGAAATCTACAGGCTCGCCTAAATACATCTCATTTTGCAAACTAGCTAATTTACGCTCTAAGTATTCTTTCTTTTTTAACCCAGTTAAATAGTCTAAGGATAAGTTGTTAATCTCATTCAAATTCTTAGCCGCTAAATCAATATGGCCATCAGCCAAAAGTTGGTTATGAGAATCTACAAAAGCATAATTCATGATGTCCCGGTAAAACAGTTCGCATTGCAGTTCACTGGTACACCGTAATGCATCATCAGGACTAGGGTATTTCACAAAATCTAGCAAGGTGAAGAAATCATCTCCGAATTTAAAACCTGTATCTAATTCAATTAATTCGCCTTTTTGATTCAAGACTTCCATAAATCTCCTTACATACGAAACGAATCAATAATTAGAGTAATGATACTTTAAAATGTTAGGGCTAGGTTGCGTTATATTTGTTAAATTATCGGCAAGTTATTATCAAACTTAAGTTTTTTCGGTCTATCAATACACTTTATGTGTTTAATTTGGTAAATAAAATACCTGTAAATAGTTAGCACGTAAGTCTCATCTATAACTCATTTAACCCGTCTGTAATGCAAATAATTATCACTTCTACTTTTTGTCAATCGTAAACAATTGATTTTATGTTCTCAATCACGAAATTTGAAAACCTTAACAAGAGATTGTGAGTGGTTGCCTATAGAATTTAAATAGTATTGTATTACTTAAATGGGTGTTGTTAATTTATCCGCGTATTCGTTATTTACCGCTTAAGTGATACCAATTGCATTAAATAAGTTATTTTAACAAGTAAAATAGATCTGTTACTTAGTGTGATTGGTATCAGTATGGATAGTAGGAGAATACCTTCATAATCTGATGGTTACTTTACCTTAAAGGAACAATAGTATGAAAATAAGTTATCTAAATAGCTCCATTTTTCTGGGGCTTACAGTGTTAAGCGGCAGTGTATTAGCTGCTGATACCGCTCCTTATAATTATGAAAATAGTGCGGGTACCGCTATTTTTAAGTCTGCACTAGATCAAGTTAAATTAACCTCTCCTGATGGTTCTACAAAATTAGCCGATGCGAGCTCTAGTGATCCAGATTTATCCTTTGATGGATATGTAACGGATGATTTTAGAGTGCCCAGTGGTCAAAATTATATGCAAATCACCCATGAAGGAGCATCATCATCACGTATGGAGTTTCGTCATCTAACTGACTTTAATCGCTCTGACACTAATACCATGGAAGGCACCATTAAAATAAACTCAACCAGTGATGGGTTATATGAAGTGACTGTTCTACAAGTACATAACTCCGATAGCGATAATATTGGCGCTCCTTTGATGCGAATTGCGCAGATAGTAGAGGATGGCACTAAATTTTATGAAGCAAAATTAAGGTTATCTGCCTGTGATAAAGACACCTGTGATGCCGAATATGATACGTATCGTTGGTTAGATAGCAGTGGTGAGCCTACTGTAGCAACTAATCAACACCGTTCATTTTACGTACAAGTTAAAGACAGTGTTGTGACCATGAAGATGGATGATATACGCGGCACATTAATGTGTCAGTCAGGCGGTGAGTATTCAGCTGATCATTGTGATGATGACGATCAAGAACACACTAATAGTAGTGGTGATCATGTTATTGATAGCGACTGGCCAGAAGATGGATTTTTCTTTAAAACAGGGGCTTATATTCAAGATGTGGGTACAACCGTTGTTCGTTACAAATCTTTATACTTTGATGTAGAAGGTTAATATCCTAACCGTTTCTGTAAACCTATATAATTAATACCAATCATAGTAAGCAACAGATCTATTTTACTTGT
>NZ_QOCB01000128.1 GCF_003318165.1 Psychromonas sp. B3M02 | reverse complement strand
GTCCGCCACTCGTCAGCAAAGTAGCAAGCTACTTTCTGTTACCGTTCGACTTGCATGTGTTAAGCCTGCCGCCAGCGTTCAATCTGAGCCATGATCAAACTCTTCAATTTAAAGTTTAATTTGCAACCTAAGTTGCGACTCAATATTACTGACTAAAACTATGTACCTAAGTACAATGTTATTCTGAATTAATGAATTAATTCGTGTGTCACTAAGTATTGATGTTACCTAACTAAGTTAGGATTTCTAATTTGAAATCACATCAACAATAAGTGCTCACACAGATTGTTTGATTAAATTGTTAAAGAGCGTGCCTTTCGGCTAGGCGGCGTATATTACGCGCCTTTCGAACAATGTCAACGTTAATTTTCAACTTTATTTCGAAGCGAACTTCGAAGCGTTTACTGCGTTTGTTTTGTTCTCAAACTCGCTGGGTAACTTGCGTTCCGTCCCGTGTCTGTGGATGCGCATTATAGGGATCTTGAAAAGGTAAGCAAGCGTTTATTACTGTTTTTTTTGATTATTTTACTGACCGCTTAATTAACCAACAAACCGCTCAAAATAACACGCTTTTATGCTGTTATTTTGTGCTTATCATCTTGTTTAAACTGTTAGCAGGATAAAGGATTGCGGATAGAAGTTTGGCAATAACACTACCAATAAGTAATGCAGATACTGAAAATAGGATAATAAGAGGTTCATTATCGGTGATTAGGTTGGAAATGATGCAAGTAACAACAAATAAAATAAGCGGAATGATATAAACAACCAAAGAACTTTGTACGATATCTTTATTATTAACTAATAATTCTATTTGTTTATTTACTTCCATCCCTTCTTTATATGGCATGGAGATATGGTGAGACTTATCACTAATGCCTTTGGCAACGACACCAACACCACAATTATCATTACTACTGCAAGATTTACAGGCAGATTTAGAGATGCACTCGACAGTGACACTCTTTTCACCGTTTATTTCGGTTATCTCAATGATACGACCTGTTTCTTTTAACATTAATGTACCGGTTTAATTGATGCTGCTATTTTTTCAGCTGTGACCAATGGTATTTGTCCAATAATATTAACTTCAGCATTATTGACTTGTTTAGTATAGATTAGAGTACCACCACGTTGAATAATGGTTTGCTGATCAGCCAATAAAGATTTATTACTAGAAATATACACTGACACGCTAACAATACCGTCATTCAACATTAAGTAAGAGACTGGATCAGTATCATGCATCATTAATTTATGTTGATCGTCTTTTATGACTTTAAAGCCAGTTGGTAGCCAATCGACATTCCACTGTGCAATATTTGATGTAGTCGTTTGTGGCAAGGTTAATATATCTGGTGTGGATTGTGTACTGAGTTGTTTTATCCAAGGGCTGACGGTATGACTAATATTCATTGAAACAACCATGGTTTGCTCAAGTATTATATTGGATTTGTTAATGATATCTAAACGCAGGGGTAAATAACTGCCTAGATCTAACCAGACAATATAGCTGTAACGATATTTATCTTTACTTATCATACGTATCGCTATGGCTTTTTTGCCTGCGATTCTGTCTTTCCCTAGGATAATGTATTCATAACTTCTATTGCCACTTTTGAAATCAAAGTTAGCAATATCAGCAAACACACTTTGATCCTGGTGACTGATTAAGCTGTATGGTTTAGTGCCTTGTTGATAAAAACTAATTTTACCATCAAATTGTAACGACTCACGCATTGCCCCATTTAAGTAGGTAAAGTAACTGATACGCTTACCATCAATCACGCCATGGACTAATTGCTTTGGCTCTATTTTATTTTGGGCTGTATTTAAATAAAGCAGCGTATAATTCAAGTTATTATAAGCTTGCTTCATGTTATTTAAATAAGTTAATGCAGATGGTAAAGCTACTTGCGCTGTTTTTGCTTGCTCAGGTTGTGCTACTTCGGACTCAGAGCTTGCCATTAGTTGCGGTGACACTATTAACGAAATAAGTGACACTAACGCAACTAAAAATAATCGATGTTTCATCGCCAACCTTAAGGTTTTGTTTGCAACTGTAACTGATGGTCCTTCACTAACGCTTCTAAACGTTCATTACGCTCTTTAATGTCACTTTCTGTTTGTGCTGGTGTCGCCTGCAAACTTACTGGTGCAGCTGCGCCACCAAAAGGTACGGTATTCAGTACTGGTGTTGAGCTTGCATCGGTTGCATTGTCTTGATTCACCACTAGGCTACTGACCACTACAACACCTGCTACCGAGGCAGCAATTGCATATTGACCAAAACGCTTCATGAATGGGACAACGTTAGTTTCTTGTTTATCAGGAGTTACTAATGGCACAACATTATCTTGTTGAACTTCGTTAGCAATCGCAGCCATTACACTATCAGTCACATCAACGCGTAAATCTAAGCCATCGCTTTCTTCACGAAAAACGTCACCAATTAGTTGGTATCTTGAGAATTGTTGCTGTAATTCAACATCCTCAAGTACTGTGTCGATGATCTCTTGGTCATCAAACTCATTATCAATGAGCGATGACAGATCTTGTGAGTATTCTTTCATCATCAATTCCAATTAATTTTCTAATAAGGGTTTGAGTTGTTTGTCAATTGCTTCACGTGCTCTGAAGATACGAGAACGGACGGTACCAATTGGACAATTTTCAATTTGTGCAATTTCGTCATAGCTCATTCCTTCAAGTTCGCGCAAAGTAATCGCAGACTTTAACTCATCTGGTAAACCACCAATCACTTTTAAGATGACTTCTTTTATTTCCTGAGAATGTAAAAGAGACTCAGGGTTGTCCTCATCTTTTAAAGCACCACTGCCATCGTAACTATCAGCTTCTTCTGCATCTATATCTGACGCAGGCGGACGACGACTTTGACTGGTTAAGTAATTTTTTGCAGTATTAACCGTAATGCGAAACAGCCAAGTATAAAAAGCACTATCACCTCTAAAGTTAGGTAATGATTTATATACTTTTATAAACACTTCTTGCGATACATCAGGTATATCACCTGAACTACGCACATAACGTGTTAATATATTGGCCACACGCGTCTGGTACTTACGTACTAATAATGCAAATGCTTGTTGCTCACCATTTTGTATACGTTGTATTAACTGTAAATCTAATTCACGCTCATTCATTGAGCTTTTCTACCTATATTATAGTGAGCTATCAATTCTCACAGATATGACTTTTATAAAAAAAGAAAGTTCCAAATTAATTCAAAACAATGATGTTTTTGGATAAACTCTCTAGTTATTCGAAATGTTAGTTACACTATTTTACCCAAAACAGAGCATATAATGCCATGGCAGAGAATAAAACAACACCTGAACATCAATACACTTGTGATGTATTAATTATTGGCGCAGGTGCAGCGGGCTTATCATTAGCCTTAAAAATTGCAGATCACAGCAATGTAAGAGTTTTAAGCAAAGGAAAACTTTCTGAAGGCTCCACTTATTATGCACAAGGCGGTGTAGCAGCGGTATTCTCTGATGACGATAGTACCGACTCACATTTTGAAGACACACTGATAGCCGGTGCCGGCTTATGTGATGAAGATGCAGTTAACTTTACCGTCACTAACGCTAAAGAAAGTATGCAATGGTTAATTGATACGGGCGTTGATTTTGATACAGAAACCAACGACCAATCAGAAACACAATATCATTTAACGCGTGAAGGCGGTCACTCTCATCGTCGAATATTACATGCCGCCGATGCGACGGGCAGAGAGATTGAAGAATCTTTATTAAGTGCCGTTAAAAACCACCCAAACATCACCCTAATGGAAGGTTATAACGCCATTGATTTAATCACGACACGTAAATTAAATTTACCTGCCAACCGTGTATTAGGAGCTTATGTTTGGAATAGAGAAGCTGAACAAGTTGAAACCGTTAACGCTCACTTTGTCACTCTAGCGACAGGCGGTGCAAGTAAGGTATATCAATATACTAGTAATCCGGATGTCTCTAGTGGAGATGGTGTTGCACTGGCATGGCGAAGCGGTTGTCGCGTCGCTAATATGGAATTTAATCAATTTCATCCAACCTGCCTGTACCACAAAGATGCAAAAAACTTTTTATTAACTGAAGCATTACGTGGCGAAGGGGCACTATTATTACGCCCCGACGGAACTCGCTTTATGCCCGACTTTGATGAACGTGGTGAATTAGCGCCACGTGATATTGTCGCACGAGCGATTGATTATGAGATGAAGCGCTTAGGTGTGGATTGTATGTATCTAGATATTAGCCATAAACCCAAAGAATTTATTATTAAGCACTTCCCTACTATATACCAACGTTGTTTATCACTAGGGTTAGATATCGCAGAGCAGCCAATGCCTATTGTCCCAGCGGCTCACTATACCTGCGGTGGTGTGATGATCGACCATCACGGTCAAACCGATATTGATGGTTTATATGCTATTGGTGAAGTCACTTATACCGGTTTACATGGCGCTAACCGCTTGGCTTCTAATTCATTATTAGAATGTATTGTTTATGCGCATGCTAGCGCTAAAGATATTATTAATCGAATTCCTTTTTATAAACAACGTAAATTTGCCAAGATTCCAGACTGGGATGACAGCCAAGTCGAAAACTCCGACGAGCAAGTGGTTATTCAGCATAACTGGCACGAGCTACGTTTATTTATGTGGGATTATGTCGGTATAGTACGTACAGACAAACGCCTACAACGTGCTTTAAGTCGTGTTGAATTATTACAGCATGAGATCACTGAGTATTATAGTAACTTTAAAGTTGGTAATAATTTATTAGAACTAAGAAATCTAGTACAAGTCGCTGAGTTGATTATCAAGAGTGCAATACAAAGGAAAGAGAGTCGTGGTCTACATTACAACTTAGATTACCCCGAACAAAATGATAATCCCAAGCCAACGATTTTAAATCCTAATAATAATTAACCTGCGTATGCTGTATTAATCAAACGTGCCAGTAATCGATACTCTTGTTCCGTTACACTGTCATAAAACACGATAAACCACTTTCTAGGATTATCGTGTTTTACTTCTACCAATAATGCATCCACTTGCTCTACACATAAAAACATCACCCAAGCATTATAAAAAGAGCGCCTATCGATCACCCCTATCAGCTGTTTCGGTTCGCTTATTTCAATATGACCAGCATCGGATAAAAGACAGCTGAAAGGCAGTTGTACCGAAGAACAAACAAAATAGGCAGAGACAAGAATATATATGATTAATAACAGAGCACTAAACCAACCAACTCCCCATAATAAGTAAAGTATAATAGCACTGAGCAGCAGTAAAGTTATCGCCAAGGCTTTGGCGATAACAGAAGGATCGGTGCTTATCTTATATTTTAACGCGCTTAAGGATGACATCGACAATTTCAGCCAACTGTGGATCTGGACATTTCTCATGGCCCATAAACCACGCAAATAACTCGGGATCTTCACAGGTTAATAAACGTTGGAAGTACAGCTTATGTTGTTCGCTTAAATCACTGTATTCTTCTTTTGCAAATGGCATAAGCAAAACATCGAGCTCTAACATACCACGACGACAAGCCCATATTAAACGAGAAAGAGGAACCTCTTTTGGCATGACTAAACCTTCCTTTTTAAATGAAAACGTTAAGTTGCTTATCAACTTATACGTATAAACGTTGAAACAAACCAGTAGCTTATTATAAGCACCTATATTAGTCAGTTATTTATTCTAAGAAATATAGCGTGTACGACATCAATACCATCATTTAGCAGTTGTAAAATAGACGATTGGCGATAACATTGTAAAAAAACACATTCGTCCATAAATGAGGCCAACCATGCTAACACTTAGCCAACTTGAGAATATTAGCCAATTACCCGATCTTGTTCTCTGTCCACTCGATAGCTGGGACTTGATCAGCATTACAGGTGAAGACCGTGTTACTTTTTTACAAGGACAACTAACTTGTGATTTAACGCAATTAGTACCGGGTGAGCAAACATTAGCGGCACACTGTAACCCTCAAGGTAAAGCATGGACCATTGCCCGAGTGATTATATTAGCTGACCGTATTCTATTAACCCAACCTAGCTCTGTGTCAGAGGTGCAACTACCTGAACTTAAAAAGTATGCCGCATTCTCTAAAGTCACTATTGAAAAAGAGACTGAATATAAGATATTAGGCTTAGCGGGTCACAAATCAGCAGAATATATTGCAGAAGAGGTGGATACAGCAGCAACTCATGATACTAGCCGATTATTAGACACTGGCACAGTATTAATCAAACAACCTTACCCTTCATTGCGTTACCTTGCGGTCATGAAGAATGCTGTAGCAGAAGCATTGTTAGTAGATTTAGAAGACAAAGCACAAGTCTTTGACGACAGCTTATGGAATGCAATGAATATTGCTGCAGGTGTTGGCTTTTTAACTGCGGAAACAACCGCGCAGTTTATTCCTCAAATGCTAAATCTACAGGCATTAGATGGTATTAGCTTTACTAAAGGTTGTTACATTGGGCAAGAAACCGTAGCGCGCGCCAAGTACCGAGGCGCAAACAAGCGTGCCATGTTTATTCTAACAGGTCGTTCAGCGGATTGTCCTAAAGCGGGGCAAACAGTGGAAGTATTATTAAATAATAACTGGAAAAGAGTAGGTACTATCGTGTCTGCTAGTCAATATGGCGATGGGCACATTGAGGTACTCGCGGTATTACCAAAAGATACAAATACTGATGATATTTTCCAAGTAAAAGAACTTGAGGGTTCAACACTGTATTGCGCTCCTTTACCTTACCAAATAACCGAAGATTAAGTTAACTAGCCCTCAGTTATGCTGAGGGCTAGTCCCTCCCAAAATCAACTCATTTCACACTATATTTACCAACAACCAGAATTAATGCTATGATGCTCACACTTTTTATAAGGTTGAATTAACACTAATACCTGTACTAATGGAACACAGCTTGAGCCAAGAAATCATTCAATTACGCGATAAATCAGATGAGTTTTCTCGTTTGCGTGTTAGATCTGCTCTCGCATTAATGAAACAAGACGAAGCCAACGTATTTCAAATTTGTCCTTTCCTATTTCATTATCACTCCCCTAGCCTTCCGGGATATGTTGAAGGTGATGTACCAACGGGCATTAGCCAATTCAATCCAACCCAAGAACATCAAACGCTTGCCAAGCAACTTTTTTCCGTTGTCCCTGAGCCACCTGTAGAAAAAAACGAAATTATTGGCCTATATGCAATGGGCAGTACTTCCTCTATTGGGCAATGCTCTGAAAGTGATTTTGATATTTGGATCTGTTATTCACATACCTTGGGTGCAGACCGAGTATCATTACTTAATGAAAAATCTTGGGAAATTACTTATTGGGCAGAAAGTTTAGGCGTAGAACTTAACTTCTTCCTTATTCCTGATAATAAGTTCAGAGTTAAAAATAAAGCATCATTAAGTAATGAGTCCTGTGGTAGCTCGCAGCATATGCTGTTATTAGATGAGTTTTATCGTACTTCATTGCGTGTTGCTGGCCGTCGAATTCTATGGCGACAAATTCCGCATGAACATGAGCATGATTATGATAATTATGTGAAAAATCTTTATGACACTGGAAAAATCAATCCAGATGATTGGTTAGACCTAGGTGGTTTACACCGTGTACCAGCTGAAGAATTATTTGGTGCAACCTTATGGCAGCTATATAAAGGGATTGATAACCCGTATAAAGCCACCTTAAAAACCATATTAATGGAAGCTTACTCTTGGGAATACCCCAATACAGAGCTGATCTCGACTTCCTACAAAAAAAGTTTCCAAGAACAAGATTGTTATGATGAACACCTTGATCCCTATTGTTTAATGTTAGAAAAAGTAAGTCATTACTTAATCAGTATTAATGATTTACAGCGTTTAGAGTTAGTGCGTGTTTGTTTCTACTTTAAAACTGAAGAGATGTTATCTAAACCCTCTTACAATGAAAGTCATGCTTGGCGCCGTACTATTTTAAAAAAACTTGTGAAACAATGGGGTTGGACTGCTAGCCAAATTGTTGATTTAGATAATCGTAATAACTGGAAAATAAGCGAAGTAAAACAAGCTAATCATCTTTTACTTGATGCATTAATGTTAAGTTACAGCAACTTAATAAAATTTGCTCGAGTCAATGATATTAGTGAATCGATCAGTGCCGAAGATATTGGTATATTATCGCGTAAGCTCTATGCTGCTCATGAAACACTGCCAGGTAAAGTGGATATTATTAACCCTAATATCTCACCGAATCTAATTGAGCATGACCTTAGCCTGATCCAAATTCCAGAACATCGCAAAAATAAAGCCGGTTGGTATTTATTTAATAGTACGCTGGATCCATTTGAATTAGCATCAACACCTAATCTAGGTTATTCACCTTATTTATCTAAGCTGGTTGCTTGGAGTTATGTGAATGGACTGTATGATGAAGACACGACTCTACATTTATATAATCAAGGCTCTGACCTCGTTGATAAAAATCTTAATCAATTTGCCAGAGACTTGTATGCGGTTTTCCCTATCTATGTACCTAAAGCCAGTGATAAAGCACTCAGTGAACCCTGTGCAATTAAACATTTATCTATTTTCTTAAATGTTGAAAAAGATCCAACACGTCATTGGCAAGATACAGAAGAGAGTGAATTAAACCAAGTCGACAACGTAATGGCTTATGGTGAACATAAAGAGAGTTTGATTGGTAGTATCGACTTTATTTACCGAAATTCATGGAATGAAGTACGTACTTTGCACTTTAATAGTCAATTCTCAGTGGTTGAAGCACTTAATACTATTTTGTCGAAAATGCATCAAGATGCATCCCCCCCTCAACAAATAGACCTTTTCTGTTATAGCCGTCATTTTAGTGAGCAAATCTGTAAAGCCTTTGGTAGTAAACTTAATGAATTCATTCAATTACGTTTACATACCGTACATACTCGTTCGGTACAAACATTGTGGACGGGTGGCAGAAAATTTGGTTTTTACTTTGAGCGTAAAGGTGTATCACTGCAACATTTAGAAAGTGCGGTGGATATTTATAGCCATATCTCGAATAAGAAGTTATCCACAAGTTCATTGAATTTAAAAACCACGCATTACGATCAAACCGCCGATGTGATTGAATCCCACATTAGTGAAGGTTTGATTCAATTCTTTTTTGAGAATTACCATAATGGTTTTAATGTTTATATTGCTAATGCAGAAAATGATGTCGAAACATTCTTAAACTTTGCTGGCTCAAAAAATGAGTTTGTACAAAACGTAAACCGTTTTTATACTTCTAATAATCATTTACCTAATGCCGACACTGAACAGGTTAATTTTAATCTGCCACAATTTTATGATATTACCCTCAATGAAGATAAAACATTGTCACTAAACCCTTTTAAAAGCAGTAAATTAGTTGCTTCTGCACAGGATTTAATCTCGGCACTTAGCCCTGTTAAAGAAAAATCTTAAGCCTTCCCCTATTCTCCTTTGTTTCTATTCTCTTTTAAATTATAGACTTCTAGCCCTCTGTACGTATAGATTGCCATGTTTAATTTATCGAGGTAAAATAAAGCATATTTTTTAAAAGGTTATTACTATGTCAACACAATGGAACGGTGAATATATCAGCCCTTATGCCGAACACGGGAAAAAAAGTGAGCAGGTAAAAAAAGTGACTGTGTCTATACCTACGAAGGTATTGAAGATATTGACAGACGAACGTACTCGTCGTCAGGTGAATAACTTACGCCATGCAACTAACAGTGAACTGTTATGCGAAGCTTTTTTACATGCTTATACTGGTCAACCTTTACCTGAAGATGATGAGCTAGATAAAAGTCAAAACGTCAATATTTCAGAGACCTTAAGCAAGTCAGCTAAATAAACGTATCAAATAAAAAACCTCATGAGCTGCGCTTATTGAGGTTTTTTATAGCTTAACTAGATGCGATGACTGTAATTAGTTTAGTGCAGCAACGGCTTCTTTCACTAATTCACCAATCTTATCCCATTCACGGTTATCAATCAGATCAGCAGGTACCATCCACGTACCACCACAGGCTAATACTGCATTAATATTTAAGTAATCATTAATATTAGCAGGTGAAACACCGCCAGTTGGCATAAAGCTAACTGGATAAACAGCCGTTAGTGACTTTAACATTGCAACGCCACCCGATGGTCCAGCAGGGAAAAATTTAAGGGTAGTTAATCCCATTTCCATTGCTTGCTCAACTAACGATGGATTGTTCACACCAGGAATAATTGGCATATTACGTTGTTGACAGTATTTAACGGTTGTTGGGTTAAAGCCAGGACTAACGATAAAATCAACACCCGCATCAATGGCTAAATCAACAGTTTCACTGTTTAGTACTGTGCCAGCACCAATTAACATTTCAGGAAATGCTTCACGTAAATTTTTAATTGATTGTGCAGCTGCTGGAGTACGGAATGTAATTTCCGCACAAGGCATGCCATTTTCAACTAATACTTTACCCAGTGGTACAGCATCATTAGCATCTTTAATGGCAATAACAGGGATCACTTTCAGTGATTGTAACTTTTCATTTAATGTTGTCATTTCTACTATCCTAAATATGAATGATTAATCTACAAATGGGGCAATATATTCCATATCAATAATTGCACCTTTATGCTGTATCACAGTACTTGCTACTTGGTGTGCTTTTTCAGCAGAAGCCACTGTTGTTCCACCTAAAGTTCGTTTTGATAAATAACCAGCAGCAAATGAATCACCCGCAGCTGTGGTATCGATAACCTTTTCAGGTGCTATTTTTTGTGCAGCAACACTAATTGAATCATCAGCAGTAATGATCAAACATTCACTGCCACCTTGTTTGATAACAATTTCTTGCACGCCTAATGCACGGGTACGCTCAATACATTGCTCAACGTCTGTATCACCAAATAAAGCTTGTTCGTCATCAAATGTTAATAACCCCGTATGCGTAACAGCTAGGATACGTTTAAATCCTTCAGCAGCCTGTTCAGCAGAATCCCACAACTTCGGACGATAGTTATTATCGAAATAAACTTTACCACCTGCTGCTTTATAACGAGCTAATAGATCATAAAGCTTTTCACGGCTAGCAGGTGGTAATATCGCTAAACTAATGCCTGAAAGGTAAATAACATCTTGTTTTAATAACGATTCAATATATTCATCACTTGCTGTTTCGAGCCAAAATTTAGCAGCGGCAGCATCACGCCAATATAAAAAACTACGCTCACCTGTTTCATCGGTTTCAACCATATATAAACCAGGTTGTCTGGTTGCAGAGCGTTGTACAAATTGTGCATCAATGCCTTCTTTGTTCCAAGCATCGATCATTTCTTGGCTTATATTGTCTTCACCTAAGGCAGTTACATAACTAACATTAACATCTTTACCTGATGTTAAACGTGACAAATATACAGCTGTATTTAGAGTATCTCCGCCAAAACTTCTACGTAAAACGCCATTTACTTCCTGTAATTCAATCATACATTCGCCGATCAAAGCGATATTGAAATTAGCCATTTGCTACCTCTATTCTAAAAATGGATTCATTGTCTTTGTACTTAACTATCTCAATCTGTTGCAGCGAATAGCGTCGCTTGATGCACTCGGTATAAAGCGCGGTATTAAGATCAATTGCAGCATCAACACACTAAATGGTCACAATGCATTTACATCTTATTGATACAATTTATAAGTTAAAAATTGTACATCACACAACCCAATTTGTAATACAAAAAGACACTATGTGTGATCTAGATCATCCACCGACATCACAATCAAAAAATTATTCTATATAAACATTAAGTAAGCTGGAACATATTCAGCGAACCCGCCTAGGTGCTTATGGTAGATAAAGAATAAAAAGCAAAGTAAATCGCTGGTTGAAGCAGTGAGATTATAAAAGGCTTTAGCTTTTTTAGTGTTATTTAAAATCTAAAAATAGAGAGGTCATCCTTAAAAATTAAAAAATTAAAGTGATTTTAAGGTTTATTTGTATTACTTTATTAAATAATTTTTATCCACTTTATATGTAGCGAGGTCATAATGCTCTCCACTGTTAACGCCGTTCTGATGAATCAGCAAGAAGTTGAAGCCATTCAGCAGGAGCTAGGAAAAACCAGTCTAATGGGCCGTAGTTTAGATGCTTTAATCAAAGATACCGATAAATACCTAACCTTACCAATAGACGTACCTGGGCATAGCCCAGCCGGTGGCTATGCGCATAATAAACACCAACAAAACTATAAATATATTGAACAAGCTGGCCGTTTATTTCTGATTACTGGTGAAGATAAATATGCACAGTTTGCAGCAGCGTTATTAACGCAATATGCGGACAAGTACTTAGTACTAGGGTTTCAAGAGCAGCGTAATACCAACCCACCGGGTCGTTTATTCCACCAAATGCTCAATGAACATGTTTGGTTGTTATATTCGAGCCTAGGCTATAGCTGTATTAAACACTGGTTAACGGAAGCACAACGTCAGCATATTGTGAAACAGTTATTTGAACCTATGTTAGAGGTAGCAACAGTCAAGTATCACTTTGATTTTGATCGTATTCATAATCACGGTGTATGGGCGGTTGCCGCAACAGCAGCATGCGGTGCAGCCATAGGACAAGAAAAGTATATCGATTTAGCCTTACATGGTTTAGCGGGCGATGATATCCAAGGTGGATTTCTTGCGCAGTTAAGTAATTTATTTGCACCTTCAGGTTATTACATTGAAGGACCTTATTACCATCGTTATGCGATTCGTCCTTTGTGTTTATTAGCTGAGTTAACACAACGTTTCCGCCCTGAATTAGATATTTTTAACTTTAAAAATCAGGTGATTGGTAAAACTATCCAATCTTTATTATCAACGGCTTACCCTAATGGTGTATTCCCATCATTAAACGATGCATCAAAAAGTATGGATATTAAAGATGAAGGCGTAGTGATTGCCGTCAGCTTATATGCGAAGCATTACCCAGAAGACACTAACCTATATGGCATTGCCAACATCCAAGAGCAAATTTGGATCAGTGGTTGCGGTGTTGCTTTATCTCAAGCTTACCAAGCACAAGCATCCGTTGAAGTGCCTTGCTTACCAAGTGTTGAATTAAATGAAGGGCCAGATGGAGATAAAGGCGCACAAGGCTTTATCCGTATGCAAAACTCACAAGGCGACATCAGCCAATTAGTGATGAACTATGGCCAACACGGCATGGGCCATGGTCACTTTGATACTTTAGGTATGACTTACTTTAATAATGATCAAGAAGTATTGCGCGATTATGGCTTTGGTCGTTGGGTGAACATTGAACCTAAATTCGGTGGTCGATACCTTGATGAAAACAAATCCTATGCACGCCAAACAATCGTCCACAACCTAGTCTCCGTTGATGCGGGTTGTCAGAATGACTTTGATGTTGAGCTTGCTGATAGCAAACATGGTATTCCGCACTTCTTTATCGGTGAAGGAAAAATACAAGCGATGAGTGCCTTTGCTGAAGACTTTTACCCAGGTGTTGAGCAACAGCGTTCATTGGTGTTAATTGAACATCAACAATTAACACAGCCATTGTTGTTAGATTTATTCCGATTAAGCAGTGATAAAGACCATCAGTATGATTATTCACTGCAATACCAAGGCCAAATCATCCGCACTAATGTTGAACATAAACAACATTCTACGCTCAATCCTATGGGTGATGATGCCGGTTACCAACACCTTTGGAATGTCAGTGAAGGCAAAGGCCAAAACACTAACTTAGTAAGTTGGTTACAAGGCAGCAGCTATTACACTTGGTTAAGTGCAAGTAGCGCTGATGATACTCTATTCTTTACCCGCACTGGCGCTAATGATCCTGACTTTAACTTACGCAGTGAAACTAGCTTAATTCTTCGTCGACAAGCAAAAAATAGCCTATTCGCTAATGTTATCGAAACACATGGTTACTTTAATGAGTCAGTTGAAGCGAGTTTAGATGCACGCGGAAAGATACACACCATTAATATTATTGGCTTTAATGAACAAGCCTCTGTGATTGAAGTGTTAGGTGAAGATATCGCGTTAACCGTAATGATCAACAACGCTAAAGATGCCACAGAAACAAGTCAAACAACCATCGAATTTAACAATCAATCGTACAGCTGGACAGGTTTCTTAGTTGTAGAAAGTAAGAGGTCTTAAGCATGAGTTATCAACCCCTTTTAATGAGCTATGAGCAAGCAGCAGAATTACGTCAACATGTCGGTAGCGACTCGTTGATCGGTCTATCTATTAAAGAAGAGATTGATGCGCTTGAAGATTACATGCCTATTGGTATAGAAATCCCAGGACACGGTGAAGCTGGCGGTTATGAACATAACCGTCATAAACAAAACTATATTCATTTAGACCTAGCAGGCCGTTTGTATCTGATCACTGAAGATCAGCGTTACCTTGATTACGCAACCACTATGTTAATTGAATATGCAAAGGTTTATAAGCACCGAGAGTTAAACATTAGCCGAGACTCCAACAAGCCCGGTCGTCTATTTCATCAAACACTCAATGAAAATATGTGGATGTTATATTCATCCTGCGCTTACTCTTGTATTCGTCACAAATTGAGTGAAGGGCAACAACAACTGATTGAAAATGATCTATTCAAAGTAATGCTCGAAATGTTTGTTGAAACCTACGCTGAGAATTTTGATATTATTCATAATCATGGTTTATGGTCAGTGGCGAGTGCAGGTATTTGTGCATACGCAATTAACGATCAAGCAACGGTAGATAAAGCTATCTATGGTTTAAAAGGCGACAGTGTTTCTGGCGGTTTTATTGCACAATTAACGCAACTGTTCTCACCTGATGGTTATTATATGGAAGGGCCTTATTACCATCGTTTTTCACTGCGTCCTATCTTCCTATTTGCTGAAACCATTGAGCGTCGCCAACCTGAAATTGGTATCTATCAATTAAAAGATGAAGTGATCAAAACCACCGCCTATGCAGTGATGTCGACAGCTTTCCCGAATGGTACCTTACCTGCACTAAATGACTCCTCACGTACCATGGATATCAAAGATCTAGGTATTTTATTGGCGACGAATATCTGTTTCGATCGTTACGAGCAAAATGAAACCTTATTAGCCATGGCGAAACATCAAGGTAAAGTCTGGGTGCATAATACCGGTGCAACCTTATCTAATGCTCTACAAGATAATACTGAAGTCCCTAACTTTAACTGGGGCAGCTTAAGTTTAAGTGATGGTGCTGAAGGTGAATGTGGTGGTGTGACTATTTTGCGTCACCGAGACACACAAGCCGACGATAGCATGGCTTTACTTTGGTACGGTCAACACGGTAGCGATGCCAAATTACACTCAGCTTTAGACCATGGACACTTTGATGGATTACACCTTAGCCTATTTAACAATAACCAAGAGTTCATTAATGATTATGGCTACGGACGTTGGGTAAATATCGAGCCTAAATTTGGTGGTCGTTATATTCCCGAAAATACTAGCTACTGCAAGCAAACCATTGCACATAACACGGTAGTTGTTGACCAAGTCAGCCAAAACCAAGGGACAACTTCTATTGCCCAACAGCACTTTGGCGAACAACACTTCACCTTATTGGATGACCAACAACTTCAAGCTATGAGTGCTTATGCACGTGATTACTATTCAGGTGTTGATCAACAACGAACGGTGATTATGGCTGAAATTGAAGGCTTTGAGAAACCATTGATCATCGACCTCTTCCGCTTAATCAGTGAAGAAGAACATAGTTACGACTACCCAGTGCATTACCAAGGGCAAATCATTCGTAATAACTTTGATTATGAAGCGAATAAAAGCCTTAATACTTTAGGTGACGCATTCGGTTATCAGCATTTATGGAACTTAGGACAAGGTAAAGTAGAGAAATCTTCTTTAACTACCTGGTTAATGGGTAACACTTATTATTCATTGATCAGTAGTGCCAATGAAAATAGCGAGTTTATCTTTGCGCGTACCGGCGCAAATGATCCTGATTTCAACTTACGTAATGAACCCCTATTTATTCTTCGTCAGAAAGCCGCTAACCACTTATTTGCTAATGTTTATGAAACACACGGTTATTTTAACGAAGCTGTTGAAGCAAGCTTAAATGCGCGTGGATTAGTGGAGTCGGTAGAAGTACTTCAAAGTGATGATAATACATCAGTAGTAGTGATTCACTTAAGTAACCAAAAACAACTAACAGTATGTGTAAACAATCAAGTTGGGGTGAATGCTACAACTGATGCTAACGTGACTATCAATGGTGAGCAGATTACTTGGACAGGCCCTGTGGCTATCCTCTAGTTCGAATGACCGCTAACAAAAAGCCGCGCTAAGTTTTCACTGAGCGCGGCTTTTTCGTTTACTACTTAAGAAAAATTAATTACTCGTGGGTAAACGATGATTTGTTGTATCTAATAAACGTTTATTGGCTTCACGCGCTTTTTCCGCATCACCAGCCATAATAGCTGAGTAAATAGCTCTATGTTCGCCAATACAAGTGCCACCCTTTTCAGATGAATGACTAATAAAGCTTTTAAACATAGTACATAGCACATTAGCAAAAGGCAGATAAAAGCTATTACCCGTTGAAAGGAAGACTAAACGGTGAAACTCCATATCCACTTCCATCCATTGTTTAGCATCGAAGTTTTTAGACACATAATCCATTTGTTGGAAAGTAGCAGATAATAGAATACGCTGTTGAGCAGTTGCATTCTGTGCCGCTAAAGCCGCCGCTTCTGGCTCAATCGCTTTACGCAGAGCAAGAAACTCTTGGTATACAAATGCGTTATCACCTAAATCAATCACCCAATCTAATAATTGCGCATCTAAGAAATTCCAGTTATCACGACTTTTAACACGCGTTCCAACTTTAGGCTTAGATTCTAATAGACCTTTTGAGGTTAGTAGTTTAATCGCCTCACGTAAGGCGGTTCGGCTTACACTAAACTGCTCGCATAATACCATTTCACTAGGAATAATTTCATTCTGAGCAACTTCACCAGATAATATTTTTCTCGCAATCTCACGCGCCACTTGGACATGTAAACTACGCTTCGAACCAGAAATTTGTATGAATGGGTTATGCATAATGTCTCTTCAAATATCAAAATCAATCGCTATTATATGATAATTATAAGGGCTTAGATACAAACAACTAACAGCTCAATTAACAATCACTTATGTTTATGATTTTAAATTATAAAATATTTTTTTATAGAGAGCTAGGAAGGCTTTTTTGAATTCAAAACCGGTTTTAATAGGATGAGGATCATATAAAAACAAAAAAACCAGCACAAAGGCTGGTTTCTTGAGCTAACAAGTCCGAGACCTATTTATCCATGTGTACATCCATTTGTGGGAATGGAATTTCTATACCCGCTTCATCCAATGCATTTTTGATAGATTCCATTAACTCAAAACGAATTGGCCAATAATCACCACCATTTACCCATGGACGAACCACTAGGTTAACACTTGAGTCAGCTAATTCAGCGACCGCTATCGTTGGTGCAGGTGACGATAAAATGCCTTTCGTATTATTCAATACAGATTCTAATACCGCTTTAGTTTGCGCTAAATCAGCGTTGTAGCTTACCCCAACCACTAAATCGATACGGCGTGTTGGTTTACGAGAGTAATTGATAATGTTGCCACCTAAAATCGCAGAGTTAGGTACAACAACAAACTTATTATCTGGGCTAGTTAAGGTTGTTGAGAAAATTTGAACTGACTCAACCACCCCAGCGGTCCCAGCTGCTTCAATATATTCACCGGCTTTGAAAGGACGTAATGCAATAATCAAGATACCAGAAGCAAAGTTAGATAGTGAACCTTGTAATGCTAAACCTACCGCTAAACCAGCAGCACCAATGATGGCAACAAATGAGGTTGTCTCTACGCCTAATTTACTGAGAGAGGCGATAATAACAAAGGCAACAATGATGTAACGCACCATGCGTGTAACAAAGTCGACTATGGTGCTATCAAAACCACGTTTACCTAATATTTTATGCAATGTACCTGCAACAAAACGCGCCACCATCATCCCTATAATCAGGGTGACAACAGCAAAGATAATATTTAACGCATAACTAATAATAAGATCTTGGTTATCCGCAAACCAAGTGACACTATTACTGAGGATATCTACGTTTTTCTCGATAGCTTCGGCAACAGCATTTACCGCTCCACTTTCTTCTGACATTGTATTGCTCCTTAACTTTGTGTTAGCTGTTTATAGAAAAACTGCCATTGGTTTTTAAAATGTTGTGTTGGTTTTTGTTTGAATTGAGAACGAACAAACTGACTCATTCGCCCTTCTACATAAGATAATAATAAGTTCGCTAATATACCTTCATCTGTGGTGAACTTTTGTCCATCAGAAGTTGGCCTTTCACGTAATGTTTGTTTTAGTTGTGTTTCTAACTTAGAAAAAACATGTTCGATGCGTAATTGTAATCGTTCATTTTCCCCGACTAAAGCATCCCCACTTAAAATGCGGGTGATACCAGGGTTTCTTTCAGAAAAGCCTAATAAGAAATGGACGATATGTTCAATACGTACAAAAGTGTCTTTTTGCTGTTCTTTGATCAAATTGATCTGAGTAAAAACCGTTGTTTCTGTGAAGTCAATTAACCCTTCGAACATACGCGCTTTACTTGGAAAGTGGCGATATAAAGCCGCTTCAGATACACCTACTTCTGCAGCCAATTTTGCGGTAGTAATGCGTTGTCCTGGCTTTCCTTCTAACATAATCGCTAAAGCACTTAAAATATCATCCTTTCTATTGGCTTTTTTATTATTATTTTTTGCAACCATCTTAATAACTTCCTTTGTTATCGTTGTTGTTTTCCTGAGTCCGCAAAGCTGGTCTCCAGTTGTGATACTAAAACACTGATTAAGCACTCACTGAGCGTTAATGATTCAATATAAATAGTATTAATTTAAAATAAGTAACTATAAAAACTCACCATGTATTATCTATTGCTAAATAATTAGCGAGCAGATACTACTGTTAATTTATGTCATGCATATGATCTTATGAGCGCTGCTGATACTCTTTTGCAATGATTGTAAGTAATTGCTTAGCAACCTCTTTTTTACTGGTTAAGCCAATATCAAAACGCTTATCTTTAGCAAAAACCGTTAATGCGTTATTGTCGCTATTAAAGCCTTGTGTCCCAACAGAAACATCATTTGCAGCAATAAGATCTAAGTTTTTACGCTGTAACTTACCCTTTGCATAAGCTTCCACATCATTAGTTTCTGCGGCAAACCCAACACAAAAAGGTCGGTTAGCAGCACTCGCAACATCGGCAATAATATCTGGGTTTTTCACTAAAGTTAATGTGATTGAATCAGTGTCAGTTTGTTTTTTCATCTTTTCTGTATGAATATTTTCAGTGCGATAATCTGCAACTGCTGCACAAGCAATAAAGATATCCGCTGAGTCTAATGACGCTAAGGCTGCCTGGTGCATATCCATTGCACTTTTAACATCAATACGGTGAATACTGTTTGGTAATGTTAAATTAACTGGCCCCGCAATCACCGTCACTGTAGCCCCCATATCAAGCGCCGCATTCGCTAACGAAAACCCCATTTTACCAGAGCTATGGTTACTAATATAACGTACAGGATCAATCGCTTCTTGTGTAGGTCCAGCAGTAATCACTATATTTACACCTGCTAACGTTTGCGCTTTGGGCGCAAAAAAATCACAACAGCATGTAACTAAATCAGGGACATCTAATAAGCGACCTGGACCAATATCACCGCAGGCCTGAATGCCTTGCCCTGGCCCCCATATCGATACGCCACGTTCAGCTAACACAGTTAAGTTCTCCTGTGTTGCTGCCGCTAAATACATTTGTTGGTTCATTGCAGGTGCAATCGCAATAGGAGAAGGTGTTGCTAAACACAACGTGGTTAACAATTCATCGGCCATTCCCGCACGTAAGCGCGCAATGGCATTGGCAGTTGCTGGCGCGATTAAAATTAAATCAGCCCACTTAGCGAGTTCAATATGTCCCATTCCCGCTTCTGCTTGTGGATCTAAGAGATCATCATAAATAACATGGCCAGATACAGCTTGCATGGTTAAAGGGGTAATAAACTGCTTTGCAGAAGCCGTCATCACAACACGTACTTCTGCACCTTGCTCCATTAAGCGACGGGTTAACTCTGCACTTTTGTAAGCAGCAATACCACCACAAACACCTAATAATATCTTTTTCCCTGCAAGGGATAATATTGACGACATAAGATTCTCGGAAAAGTAGATAAAAAAAAGAAACTAACAATACCATAAAAAGGTTACGCAATAAGTACAAGTTCAACTAGATTTAAGACTCTGTATATTGATCAAGGAGGTCAGCTTTGGTATCAATTAAGCAATGGCCAAAACAAGAAAGACCACGAGAAAAACTGATCCAGCAAGGTGCTGGTAGCCTAACCGATAGTGAATTATTGGCTATTTTCTTACGCACTGGCTGTCAAGGTGTTGATGTGGTCACCCTATCGCGACAGCTATTAACCGACTTTGGTTCTTTACGATCACTTTTCTCTGCCTGTGAAAGTGAGTTTTGTACCCACAGAGGTTTGGGACAAGCAAAATATGTACAATTGCAAGCCGTGTTAGAAATGTCTCGTCGTTACCTACAAGAACCATTAATGAAAGGAGACCCTTTAACCAGTGCAGCACAAACACAACAATTTTTAAGTGCAAAAATGCGTGATTATCCTTATGAAGTGTTTGCTGGGTTATTATTAGATAGCCAACATCGTGTTATTCGCTTTCACGAGTTTTTCTTCGGCACCATCAATAGTGCAAATGTTCATCCAAGAGTTATCGTACAAAAAGTATTACAGGAAAATGCTGCTGCAATTATTCTTGTCCATAATCACCCTTCAGGTGATCCAACGGCCAGTCAATCGGATAAAAATATTACTGAAAAACTTGTGAATACACTGCAATTAATTGATGTTAAAATATTAGACCATTTCATCATTGGTGATGGAAAATACACCTCATTTGCCGAAAAAGGGTGGATTTAGGGCATTTATTTTCACATTTGTTGATCTTTTAATCTTAATGATGTATAAAATGCGCCCTCGACGCCTTTGGCGACGGCTAAAAAAGGTGTTCGACTATTTTGCTCGAGTAAAACTAATATTTTTGGAGAATTTCGACATGTCTAGAGTATGTCAAGTTACAGGCAAGCGTCCAGCTGTTGGTAACAATGTATCACACGCAAAGAACCGTACACGACGTCGTTTCTTACCTAACCTACAAACACACCGTTTTTGGGTTGAGAGTGAGAACCGTTTTGTTAAATTACGCCTATCTACTAAAGGTATGCGCATCATCGACAAAAAAGGTATTGATTCAGTTTTAACTGATATCCGTGCTAATGGCGTTAAAGTTTAAGGAGCTTAAAAATGCGTGATAAAATTCGTTTAAATTCAAGCGCTGGTACTGGTCATTTTTATACTACTGATAAGAATAAAAAGAACATGCCTGAAAAGTTTGAGATCAAAAAGTTTGATCCTGTAGTACGTAAACACGTTATCTACAAAGAAGGCAAAATCAAGTAATTTTGATTTCACCTTGAAAAAACCCAGTTTATACTGGGTTTTTTTATACCTGAAGAAAAAGGAATATTTATGCGCTTATCCAAAAAAGGTTGGAACAATGTACTTATCTTTGGCGTATTACTTATTATCTTCATTTTCAATTTCCGCCAACAGCTTAATTTTTCAAATACAACGCAGCAACGCCCTGTTATCTCTCCTGACTTCACTATTGTTGAAATACAAACACCCGACTTCGTGATGACACGCACAGGCCGAGAATGGAAAAGAGAGCCGAGTATTAACCTGTCTAATGAAAACCTACAAAGTATTGTAGATAATTGGCAAACACTTCCCTTAGACGTGTTAAATATCCAATCATTACCACTCTCCAACTTTATCTTAAAGTTTTTTGTTATTGAGCAACAACAGCCTATTATCGTGCAACTCCACCAGCAACAGGATGGCCAGTACATTTTACAAGTTAATGAAGACACTTACTTAGCTTTGCCCCTTGATAAACTCACCGCGCTTATTGGTAGATGATCTATTATCCAGCTAACTTTTGCTGAAAAACACAGTTAACTAATTAAGCCTAGTAAGCTATTGTTGCGTGGATGACTATTAAATAAATGAAGAGATAAACATGCCAGAGTTACCAGAGGTAGAAACTAGCCGTCGTGGTATTAGCCCACATATTGTTAAGCAAACGGTTAAAAAGATAACCCTACGCCACCATCAATTACGTTGGCCAATACCAAAAGAATTACCATCGTTATTAGAGCAGAAAACCTTGTTAGCCGTTGATCGCCGCGCGAAATATCTATTATTGCGTTTTGCTACTGGTACTTTATTAATTCATTTAGGCATGTCCGGTAATTTACGTATTTGTGAGTTAGGGACTGCCCCACAAAAACATGACCATGTTGATTTTGAATTTGAACATTGCCTATTACGTTACACAGATCCGAGGCGCTTCGGTGCTATTTTATGGTTAGGTGAACAACCTGAAGAGAGCCCATTACTCAGTATCTTAGGGCCAGAACCTCTTTCCGATGAATTTAGTGCCGCATTACTCTATGAGTTAGGCAAAAATAGAAAACTACCCGTTAAGCAGTTCATTATGGAACAAAAGGTAGTGACGGGTGTAGGCAATATTTATGCTACTGAAGCTTTATTTAAAGCGGGTATCAGCCCTGTAAGAGCAGCCAACAATATCAGCTTAAAACGCTATCAGGTTTTAGTTGCTGCGATTAAAGAGATATTAACCGAAGCCATTAAACAAGGTGGCACAACATTGAAGGACTTTGTTGGTGGTGATGGTAAACCCGGTTACTTCCAGCAAACCTTACATGTGTATGGCAAAACTGGTGAATTATGCCCAAGTTGTGAAACGCCATTAACCTCAGTTAAGTTAGCTGCACGAAACAGTGTGTACTGCCCAAACTGTCAACGCTGATCAATACCAACAAAAAAGCCTAGTAACAACTCAGTTACTAGGCTTTTATTTGGTAATATTAATCAATAACGATTACTAGCCGCTATTAAATAACAAGATTAGTTCTGATAAACCATTTCCCCTGCAGGCTGGTACTCTTCAACCTTAAGTGGTGAGTGTGACTCTAGGTATTCTTTTAATACTTCAGCATCCACAAAACCTGTATTTACAAAACCTGGGTGTGCAGTAATATTTGGGTATCCATCACCCCCAGCGGCATTAAAGCTTGGGATAGAGAAACGGTATTGCTCTGTTAAATCAAGATTTTTACCATTGACTTTAACCTTGCTAACAGCCGTTTTACCCACTGTCATGCTAATACCGTAAAATTGTGCATAAGCACCGGTATCAACTGGTTTAGTCGCCACTGCATTAAGGTACTCAAGGATCTCTTTACCACTCATATCAACATAAGTTAATTGATTACCAAAAGGTTGTACTTTCAACACATCTTTATAAGTGATTGTGCCTGCTTCAATAGAATCACGCACACCGCCAGAGTTAACCACACCAAAGTCTGCTTTAGCACGTTCTTTTTGTGCCTTAGCCACTAAACGACCTAGGTTAGTTTGTTGGAAACGAACCTTATTACGATCCCCTTCTAACTTCGCATCACTTTCCGCGACAGCATTGCCTAATTCAGCTTGACCATTTTCTTGGAAAGGCGTTAAGAAGGCTAATAGACTTGGGTCTTGCTCTATTTTATCTTCGACGAGTACACGTTTTGATTCACCGTTTACTTTCACTTTTTTCACTAGGTTGACAGGAATAAGACGGTAATTAACCAGTGTTAACACACCATTTTTAAATTGGTAATCAGCACGTCCTACATATTTACCCCATTCATGCGCTTGCATAATGTAAGTGCCGTTTTGTTTATCAGGCACACAGTCATCACCTGGTTTAAACCCGGTATCAACGACATTAGGCCCTTCCATACAAACCGGCTCCTGAGAATGACCACCTACGATCATATCTAAGGCACCTTCCGGTAACGCACGTGCTAATGTCACATCACCCGGTGCATTGACACCATAAAATGCATTTTGGTAGTGACCCATATGTGTCACAGCAAATATAAGGTCTGGATGTTCATTTCTTTCAACTTCAGCAATCACTTTTCTCGCTTCAGTGGTTGGGTCTTTAAAATCAATTCCTGCAACATATTCAGGATTCCCCACTTTAGCGGTGTCTTCTGTTGTTAAACCTATCACTGCGGTTTTTACACCACCTAGGTCAAACATCTGATAAGGCTGGAATAGACGAGTATTGGTTTTTTTATCGTAGATGTTCGCTGATAATAACGGGAAATTAGCCCACTCTTCCTGCTGTTTTAAAATCGCTAGTGGATTATCAAACTCGTGGTTACCAATGGCCATCGCATCGTAACCAATTAAACTCATGCCTTTAAAATCAGGCTCTGCATTTTGTAAATCAGACTCAGGTACACCGGTATTGATATCACCACCTGATAATAACAACACACTACCACCAGCATCTTCCACTTCACTTCTAATGCTATCGATTAAGGTTTTACGTGCAGCCATACCGTACTCGCCATAGCGGTTTTGCCAAAAACGACCATGATGGTCATTAGTATGAAGCACAGTGATATTGTAAACCTTATCCTGTTCCCAGGTTTTATCGACAACGGTACTACATCCCAGCAAAGAAAAGCTAAGTGCGCTAAGTAAGAGTGTTTTTGTTATTATTCTCATTATTATTCCTATGGCATGACTTTAAAGTAAGATTTTATTTTTATTGTTTTTTCTTAAAAGCTTGTTGGACACACTCCGGTGCTAATAAGCTAATGTCACCTTGATGTTTAAACACCTCCTTAACAATAGTTGATGAAATAAAAGCAGTACGTGCGTGAGCAGGTAATAAGATAGTTTCTAATTGCGGGTACAAGGTGAAATTCACCTGTGAGAGATGAATTTCGTAATCAGCATCAGTACCGCCACGGATACCTCGGATAAGTGCTTCTGCTTGATGTTGTTTCGCAAATTCAGCCAATAAACCACTGAATGGTACGATTTCAATCCCCTCAATATGTTGTGTTGCTTGTTTCAACAAAGCACAACGCTCTTCTAGATTAAAAAAAGGATTTTTACTGTCATTCATTGCAACAGCAACAATCACTTTATCTGCAAGGTTGCTAGCTCTTGAAATAAGATCAAGGTGTCCATTAGTGACGGGATCAAAAGACCCTGGAAAAACAACTGTTTTCATTAGTATCCCTCTATTCTAATTCGATTAATGTTTCGGAGAATTGCGCTTCGTGGTCCACTTGCCAGTAAAAGGTAAACCAAGGTTCAGATCCGGTTTCTCTAAAACGAGCTTTAGGGAATTCAATGGAGACACTATTATCATCTAGCTTATAAATAGAGGTATCAACCTCAACATCACTGCTTAGCCAAATGCATACTAGTGCGATAAAAGGATATAAAAAAAATAACTTGAACATAGTTTTGTGCTCTTAAAATCGAAACACATTGTTTCGCTAGATTGTTGGTCCATCAACACTAATAAAAATGAAATCAGCCTTGAACAAGGTGACGATCATCAATATCAGCACTGTATTTTTCAAATTTTTACAACAAGGGGTCAGCTAATTCGATAAATTCATCATCGGGCATTTACTTCTCCTTTGCTTTTTAACCATGAAATGCGATTATAGAGGGCTAAAAATATTTGACTAGGATAAGGTATGAAAAATCTTTATTTATCGTTAATAGTCCTGTGTTTTTCAAGTTTTTTAGTTGGTTGTGGTATGAAAGGGCCTCTTTATCAAGAAGCGCCACAACAACAAGAAACAGAAACACAACAAAATAACGTAACTGACACCACTACAGATGCCTTAAATAATTCACAATAAGTATGCTCAAAGGCAGTGATAACAAACTGAACAAAAAAGGATTTAACATTGGATCATTTTAATTACCATAGCGATGGCCGTCTATTAGTAGAAGATACTGCAATTGAAGATATCATCAAAAAATCTGGAACGCCTGCATACGTTTATTCTCGTGCGACTATTGAACGTCATTGGAATGCCTTTGATCAAGCAGCGGGCGATCACCCTCACCTAATCTGTTATGCCGTAAAAGCGAACTCAAACTTAGGTGTATTAAACCTAATGGCTCGCTTAGGATCAGGCTTTGATATTGTATCTGTTGGTGAGCTACTACGTGTTATTCAAGCCGGTGGCGACCCTAAAAAAGTGGTTTTCTCTGGTGTTGGTAAAACAGAAATTGAAATCTCTACGGCACTGCAAGCAGGTATCTACTGTTTCAATGTTGAGTCGATCTCAGAGTTATACCGTATCAATGAAGTAGCGGGTTGCTTAAAAACTAAAGCACCTATCTCTATTCGTATTAACCCTAATATTGATGCTGGTACACATCCTTATATTTCGACTGGTTTAAAAGAAAACAAATTCGGTATCGAGATAGAGCAAGCGTTAACCGTATTTGGCCTAGCTAATGAACTACCATTTTTAGAAGTGAAAGGTGTGGATTGCCACATTGGATCTCAATTAACTGAGATTGAACCTTTCATTGAAGCCTTAGATAAACTGCTCATGCTGATTGATGACCTAGCAACACAAGGTATCAACATTAAGCATTTAGATTTAGGTGGCGGCTTAGGTGTACCATACAACGGTGAAACACCTCCAGATCCAGCACAATACATGCAAGCATTAATCGCTCGTATGAATGGTCGCCAGTTAAAACTTATCTTTGAACCAGGTCGTGCAATCATGGCTAATGCAGGTATTTTGGTCACAAAAGTTGAATTCTTAAAACTTAATGACTACAAAAACTTTGCTATTGTTGATGCTGCAATGAATGATTTGATCCGTCCTGCGCTATACAGTGCATGGCAAAATATCATTCCGACAAATAACAAACTTGATGATCCTGAAAAACGTCCAACACGTGTTTACGATATCGTAGGTCCAATTTGTGAAACAGGTGACTTCTTAGGTAAAGAACGTTCACTTGCCATTGCTGAAGGTGATTACTTGGCGGTACGTAGTGCAGGCGCTTACGGCTCAACAATGAGTTCAAACTATAACTCTCGTTGTCGCCCTGCTGAAATCATGGTTGATGGTGATAAAGCCTTTGTTGTTCGCCAACGTGAAAAACATATCGATTTATGGCGCGGTGAGCACGTTTTACCTTAGTGAAAGATTGACCCAATACATTAGGGGTGAGTAATGCCCCTATTTTGAAGGTAAATAATGAATATTGAGTTTTCTAAAATGCATGGCTTGGGTAATGACTTTATGGTCATTAACAATGTTACGCAGAATGTATTTTTATCTAAAGAAACGATCGCTAAGCTAGCAGACCGTAACTTTGGTATTGGTTTTGACCAGCTGTTAATGGTTGAGCCTCCCTATGATCCAGACTTAGACTTCCATTACCGTATTTTTAATGCGGACGGCAGTGAAGTTGAACAATGTGGTAACGGCGCACGCTGTTTTGCACGCTTTGTAAAGTTAAAAGGGTTAACTCAAAAGCGTGTCATTAACGTGAGTACCGCAAAGGGTAAAATTCAGCTCAAAATAGAGCAAGATGGCAACATCATTGTGGATATGGGGAAACCTATTTTAGAACCAGCTAAAGTGCCTTTTGAAGCGCAAAAAGAGGAAAAGACTTACATTCTTCGCGTTGCTGATCACACAGTATTATGTGGTGTTGTGTCTATGGGGAATCCGCACTGCGTGGTATTAGTTGATGATATTGATACGGCGCCCGTGGAAACCTTAGGCCCACTACTAGAAGTACATGAACGTTTCCCGAACAAGGTAAACGTTGGCTTTATGCAAGTGGTTGACCGTGGGTTTGCTAAATTACGCGTTTGGGAACGTGGTGTAGGTGAGACACTAGCCTGCGGTACTGGCGCATGTGCAGCTGCCGTTGTCGGTCAATTACAAAATAAACTAGATACACATTGTCGCATCGAGTTACCAGGTGGCGAGTTACGCTTTTTCTGGCAACCAGGCCAAAGCGTTCGCATGAGCGGTCCTGCAGACTTTGTATTTGATGGACAAATTCAAATATAACCTTTGCTCAAGTGCAGTAGCAATACTGCACTTTTCTTCAACCTAGGGTTTACTATGAATCCATTATTACCTGACGTACAACGCTTTTTAACTCACATTGCCAGTCAACGCGGATTAAGCCCGGTCACCATAAATAACTATCAACGCCATCTTAATGAATTTATCGATCTATTAACCGAACAACAGATAAAAAGCTGGCAAGTTTTAGATACACACCAAGTACGTCTATTAGCCAAACAGTTAAACCAAAACGGCATTAAAGCGCGCTCGATCGCAACCAAACTCTCTGCCTTACGCTCTTTCCTTGAATATATGGTAAAGAACAGTCTATTGACCTTTAACCCTGCCAAAGGCGTTTCTGCGCCTAAGTTAGATAAACCTTTACCTAAAAATATCAGCGTAGATGATATGGATCAGCTATTAGATATTGATGGCGATGATCCACTCACTCTACGCGATCATTGTATGATGGAGTTGATGTATTCATCGGGTTTACGCTTAAGTGAATTAGTGAATATCAATTTAGGTGATATTAAGCTCTCCGCTAAAGAGATCGTGGTCACCGGTAAAGGCAGCAAACAAAGACTATTACCGATCACTAAAGCTGCCATTGAAACCATGCAATTATGGTTAAAAGTCAGACCCGACTTTGCAGAGCCGGGTGAGCAAGCACTGTTTTTATCAAAACAGAAAAAGCGAATTTCTACTCGTAGTGTGCAGATGCGTATGGAAAAATGGGGATTAGAGCAATCCTTACCTAGCCATGTGAATCCACATAAGCTACGTCACTCCTTTGCAACGCACATGTTAGAGTCGAGCGGCAATTTAAGAGCAGTACAAACTCTATTAGGGCATGCTGACTTGGCGACCACTCAAATTTATACACATTTAGACTTTCAACATTTAGCAGAAGTTTACGATAAAGCACACCCACGCGCTAAACGTAAAAAATAAGATGGGATAACCGATGATATTTTATAAAACACTCCGTCCATTTAAAGCGATTAGCTTCGACCTTGATGATACTTTGTATGACAACGAACCGGTCATCAAAAAAGCAGAACAACAATTTTTAGCCTACCTTAACAACACCTATGAAAAGTTAGCTGAGCTAGATGAAAGAAGATGGAATCTATATAAAGCATTAATGGTTAAAGAAGATCCAAGCTTAAAGCACGATGTCACTGCATGGCGAAGAGCTGCGATTCAACGAGTGATGATAGTACATGGTATCGCACCTGTTCATGCTATTACTTACTCAGAAACAGCATTACAAATCTTCATAGCATTACGCAGTGAAGTTAATGTACCGAATCAAAGCATCGAACTATTACAACAACTTGCTAAGCACTACCCTGTAGTAGCCATCACCAACGGCAATGTTGATGTTGAAAAAATAGGGCTACAGGATAAATTCCAGTTTGTTTTAAAAGCGGGTAATGGTTTTAAAAGCAAACCTGATATTGCCTTGTTTCAACAAGCTGCGGATCAATTAGGTATTCAGATCAGCGACTTATTACATGTTGGTGATCACCTAAATAGTGACGTATTTGGTGCGCAACAGCACGATGCTCAAGCGGTTTGGTTTAATCCTCAAGGGTCTGCCCTAAATGGAGCAAAACTGCTACCGACTATCGAAATGACTGATCTCCAAGATCTCCTCAAGTTGTTATAAAGACACACAACATATACGCCGAAACATAGATCATTCACATTTAATCTATGTTTCGGTATAGTTCTTATCTACTGAATAAATAAACAGGCTTTTCTATGGACGTATCTTACCTAATCGATGGTTTAAATGATCATCAACGCGCAGCGGTTTCTGCACCAGAACAAAACATGCTGGTATTAGCAGGCGCAGGCAGTGGTAAAACACGAGTATTAACCCATAGAATCGCTTGGTTAATGCAAGTAAACCAGATTCCAACTTACGGCATTTTAGCGGTAACCTTTACCAACAAAGCAGCCAAAGAGATGCGTGGACGTATCGCTGATATTTGCCCACAACAGATTGGTAGTATGTGGATCGGCACCTTCCACGGAATAGCACATCGTTTATTACGCTTGCATTATCAAGAAGCAAAATTACCAGAGCACTTTCAAATTATTGATAGTGACGATCAGCAAAAGATGATCAAACGTATCATAAAAAGCCTAGATCTTGATGAAAAGTACTACCCACCTAAAGAGCTACAGTGGTACATCAACGATAAAAAAGATGAAGGTTTACGCGCGAAACACATCGACCCTGGGTTTAGTTTACAAGAGAAACAACGTTTACAGGTTTATCAAGCCTATGAAGCTGCCTGTGACTTAGCAGGATTAGTAGATTTTGCAGAGCTATTATTACGCGCACATGAATTATTGTTACATAACTCAGCCCTGTTATTACATTACCAACAACGCTTTCAGCATGTATTAGTAGACGAATTCCAAGATACCAATAAATTACAATATGCTTGGTTAACGCTATTAACAGACAATGGTAATTACTTAACCATTGTTGGTGATGATGATCAGTCTATCTATGGCTGGCGTGGCGCTGATATTGAAAACATCCAACGTTTCTTAAAAGAGAAAAATTCACCGGTTACCATTCGTTTAGAGCAAAATTACCGTTCAACGGGTCATATTCTAAAAGCCTCTAACCAGTTGATCCAAAATAACAGTGATCGATTAGGTAAAGAACTTTGGACCAGCGGTGAAGATGGTGAACCCATTTCCATTTACAGTGCGTTTAATGACTACGATGAAGTACGTTATGTGACGAGCCAACTACAAACCTGGAAAAACGCTGGTAATAAGTTAAGTGAATGTGCGATTTTATACCGCAGTAATGCACAATCTCGCTTATTTGAAGAACAGTTAATGGCGCAGCAGATCCCTTACCATATCTATGGCGGACAACGCTTCTTTGACCGTTTAGAAATTAAAGACAGCATTGCTTACTTACGTTTAATGAATAACCATCAAGATGATGCCGCCTTCGAACGTATTGTTAACAAACCAAAGCGAAAAATTGGTAATACCAGCTTAGATAAAATACGAATTTGTGCTCGTGAGCAAGGTTATACACTATGGCAGGCGAGTCAGCACTTAATAGAAAATAACTTACTCAGCGCCGCTGCAAAATCATCATTAAACGGTTTCTTAACCTTAATAAATCGTTTTAAAGAAGAAACATCAGAATTACCGTTGTTCCAAATAGTGGATCACGTCACTCAACATTCTGGTTTAGTGGCGATGTTTGAGGCTGAAAAAGGGGAAAAATCACGTAGCCGAATTGAGAATTTACAAGAGCTCGTTTCTGCTACTAAAGCTTTTGTTATTCCTGAAGAAGAGCAAGAAATGGAAGAACTTACTGCCTTCCTTGCTTATGCAGCCTTAGAGTCAGGCGACAACCAAGCTGATGAGTTTGAAGATGCTGTGCAATTAATGACGATGCACGCAGCCAAAGGTTTAGAGTTCCCACAGGTATTTATTGTTGGTGTTGAAGAAGGTATGTTCCCAGGCCAACAATCAGCAACCGATGAAACACGTATGGCAGAAGAACGCCGCCTATGTTACGTCGGTTTGACGCGCGCTATGATTAAATTAACTTTGTGCCATGCTGAAAGTAGACGTTTATACGGACAAGAGAAGTTTCATGCTCCATCACGTTTCATTAGTGAGTTACCCGATGAAAATGTAGATTATGTGCGTATGAAAACTCAAGTACGTCGAGCTGAGCCTAAAGTCCAACAACCTAAACTCTCTATAACACAAGATATTCAAGGCTTTAAGTTAGGCCAACAAGTAAGACATGCTAAGTTTGGTGAAGGAACTATCACCGCGCAAGAAGGCAGCGGAGAGAACAGCCGTTTACAAGTACACTTTATGGGTGTGGGTAGCAAATGGTTAATGACGACTTATGCCCGTTTAGAAGTCATTTAATTTCCATCAGCAAAAAATACCAACATATCTAGATTGATAAGGTTTTCTTTAGTTAAGAAAACCTTTTAGTTACTTACCCTGTTTATAAAAAGCATAACACATCACATATCCAATATAACTTCTCGCTTAATCCTTAAAACTCGCTATGATAAGCAAGTTCTGTTTGTTTTTTGAACAGCACAAGGAGTAAAATTCAGGAGGTTGTTATGCGCGTGAAACTGATCAAAGATTTTTTACTATACATTGAAGATTGTCATAAAGCATTAGCCGAGCTTTACCAAAGGTTAAGCCTTGAAGCCAACGATGAAAAGGTAAAGCTCTTACTAGAATATATGAAAAATAAAGAACAACTCTCATACTGCCACCTACACCAATATGTTCAACAAGCGCCATTGAGTTTATTAAATGCCTGGTTAGAAGACATATTCGACCAAAGCTTCCCACAGCGCTGTAAAGAACTTAAGTTTCAACCTGAATTAGCCTTAGAAGATGTTGTCACGCTAGCCATTCAATTAGATATGCAACTCATTGATGCGATGCAAGCTGCCGCTATCAATAGCAGTACACCTGAAGCAGAAAGTGCATTAGAAGGATTAACGTCACAAGAAGAAGAGATGCTGTATCAGGTAGTGATGGCCAGCCATGAGTTTGAATATATTTAAAAGCGTTGTAAATTTAATCATTATTTTAACTTTTAAGGTGTTGAACTGAATTAACTTCCTAGTCTTCACCTTAGATAAACGGTAGAATCTCACTACTTTATTTGTCCGAATCAATTAGTGAGTTATACATGAAAGCATTAATCCAAAACCTACTTGAACAAGCAGTGGCTTCTTTACAAGCGCAACAACTTTTACCTGCCGATGTTCAACCTCGTATCGCTATTGATCGCACTAAAGACAAATCACACGGTGACTTTGCTAACAACCTTGCATTGATGCTAGCAAAACCAGCTAAACAAAACCCACGTGCATTAGCTGAGTTAATAGTAAAAAACTTACCCGCTTCTGAGTTAGTGATTAAAACTGAAATCGCTGGCCCTGGTTTTATCAATTTTTTCATCAACCCTAACTATTTAGAAAAACAAATAGATAGCGCGTTTTCTGATTCACGTTTAAACGTTGAATTAACAGAAACACCACAAACGGTGGTCATCGATTACTCTTCACCTAACTTAGCAAAAGAGATGCATGTTGGTCATTTACGTTCAACCATCATCGGTGACTCAGTAACCCGTACCTTAGAATTTCAAGGACATAAAGTGGTTCGTCAAAACCATGTAGGAGACTGGGGAACGCAGTTTGGTATGTTGCTCGCTTACATGGAAGAGTTACGTGCTAAGGGTGAAGAGATCAACAAAAATCTAGCCAATCTGGAAGTATTCTACCGTGCAGCTAAAGGTCGTTTTGACGAATCAGAAGAGTTTGCTAATCGTGCACGTGACCTAGTGGTTGCGTTGCAAAGCGGTGACTCGGAATGTTTAGCACTATGGAAAGAGTTTAAAGAGATCAGTATTTCTCACTGTCAAGAAGCCTACGAGCGCATGGGTGTGAGCTTAGGTTTAGATGATGTTCGTGGTGAAAGTGCTTATAACGATGACCTAGCACAAGTCGTAGCAGATTTAGATAGCAAAGGTTTATTGCAAGAAAGCCAAGGTGCAAAATGTGTTTTCCTAGATAACTTTAAGAATAAAGAAGGGGAACCATTACCAGTTATTATCAAGAAAAAAGATGGTGGTTTCTTATACGCCACTTCTGACTTAGCCGCTATCCGTTACCGTCAATCAGCGTTAAATGCTGATCGCGTATTATATTTTGTAGATGCACGTCAAGGTTTACACTTCCAACAAGTATTTGAAGTTGCTCGTTTAGCTGACTTTGTAAAAGTGGGCACTTCTCTTGAACATATGCCTTTTGGTACAGTAATGGGAGAAGATGGCAAACCATTCAAAACACGTGCGGGTTCAACACCTAAATTAGCTGATTTATTAACAGAAGCTGAAGAACGTGCTTACGAGTTAGTGAAAGAGAAAAACCAAGATATGGCAGAGCAAGAGTTACGTCATATTGCCTCTGTAGTGGGTATTTCATCGGTTAAGTATGCCGACCTTTCTAAAAACCGTACCAGTGATTACACCTTTAGTTTCGATAGCATGTTGAGTTTTGAAGGTAATACAGCACCGTACCTACTATATGCTTACACGCGTGTCGCGAGCATCTTTAATAAAGCAGGTATCGCGATTGATAGTATTACCGCTGACGTGACGTTCACTGAAGAAAAAGAGAAAGACCTCGCTAATAAATTAATGCAATTTAATGAAATCATTAATCAAGTAGGTAAACAAGGTATGCCGCATTACCTATGTGCTTACTTATTTGAATTAGCAGGTTTATTCTCAAGTTTTTACGAAGCTTGCCCGATTCTAATCGCCGAAAACGAAACACAAAAACAAAGCCGTTTAAAACTAGCAGGGTTAACAGCAAAAACCTTACAACAAGGCCTCGCATTATTAGGCATTAACACATTGGAACGCATGTAAAAATGCCAAGAGTCACACGTAGAAAACCCGCTAAACGGGGCGCAACTAAAAGAGGT
This sequence comes from Psychromonas sp. B3M02, assembly GCF_003318165.1. Classification (GTDB taxonomy): domain Bacteria; phylum Pseudomonadota; class Gammaproteobacteria; order Enterobacterales; family Psychromonadaceae; genus Psychromonas. The sequence goes on along the minus strand of NZ_QOCB01000128.1, from coordinate 14,951 downwards.
AATACGCGTAAGCAAACTAAACAAGGGTTTCCTTATATTGCCTGCTTTATTGCCATTTTATTGATCGCGTTTATTAGCTACTTTGTATTTGCGGTTGATAAACCACCCGTTGTACAAAAACAGACCACTAAAAGTACGGCAAAAACCGAAGAAACACTGCCGGAGATGCCACAACCTAAGTGGGACTATGTTGATATTTTAAAAACCAAAGAAGTGAAGGTTGATATTCCGGTTGAAGAAAAACCAACTCGACCTTATCAAATGCAATGTGGTTCATTCAGAAATCAGAGTGATGCTGAGTCGCTGAAAGCCAAAATTGCTTTCCAAGGTTTAAACAGCATAGTGAAAAAAACTGGTAACTGGTACCGCGTTATTTTAGGGCCATACGAGCGTAAACGTCTGGCTGAAAAACAACGTCACCAATTACAGCGCGCAAAAATTAATGGCTGCCAAATCTGGTTTTGGCGTTAAACATCAAAAAAGGAGAACTTAGGTTCTCCTTTTCTTTATCTATTTCCCTTGAATTCAATAAAATCTGCCCCACCTTATAGATATCAAGCCTGCAAAAATGGCATCTTCATTTATTTAATAAACAACAAAAGGTATCAATATGACTACTATTGTTTCTGTACGTCGCGGTAATCAAGTGGTTATCGGTGGTGATGGTCAGGTATCACTTGGTAACACGGTAATGAAAGGTAATGCACGTAAAGTACACCGCCTGTACAACAATCAAGTCATTGCTGGCTTTGCTGGCGGTACTGCGGACGCCTTCACTCTATTAGAGCGCTTTGAAGCAAAACTACAAGCTCACCAAGGTAACTTAGAACGCGCAGCGGTTGAACTAGCAAAAGACTGGCGAACGGATCGTATGCTAAGGAAATTAGAAGCATTACTGGCGGTGGCTGATAAAAAGCACTCTTACATTATTACTGGTAACGGTGATGTAGTAAGACCTGAAAATGACTTAATTGCCATTGGCTCTGGCGGTAACTTTGCACAATCAGCTGCAATGGCTTTACTAGAAAATACTGAATTATCTGCACAAGATATTGTTGAAAAATCATTAACAATTGCCGGTAACATTTGTGTATTTACCAATTCAAACCAAACTATCGAATGTATTGATACAGATACCGACGTAGCTACTACAAAATAGGATTTATGATGACTAACAATATGACTCCACAACAAATCGCGCAGGAATTGGATCGCCACATCATTGGCCAAAGTAAAGCAAAACGTGCAGTCGCTATCGCATTACGTAATCGCTGGCGCCGTATGCAATTGAGCGAAGATATTCGTCATGAAGTAACGCCTAAAAACATTTTGATGATCGGTCCAACAGGGGTGGGTAAAACTGAGATTGCTCGCCGTTTAGCAAAACTGGCTAATGCCCCTTTTATCAAGGTAGAAGCGACTAAATTTACGGAAGTTGGTTACGTTGGTAAAGAAGTAGAAAGTATCGTTAAAGATCTTGTTGAAGCTGCAATCAAAATCACTAAAGAGCAAGAATTAGCAAAAGTAACAGCTAAAGCGGAAGACTTAGCAGAAGATCGCATATTAGATATTCTTATTCCACCAGCTAAAACAGCAACAGAATGGGACGTAAATAGCTCTGAAGTTGCTGAAGAAGGTCCAGCTAGACAATCTTTTCGTAAAAAATTACGTGAAGGGAAATTAGACGATAAAGAAGTAGAGATTGATGTGCCTGCACCACAAATTGGTGTTGAGATTATGGCTCCTCCTGGTATGGAAGAGATGACTAACCAGCTACAAGGTATGTTCCAAAACCTAGGTAACAAAGGTGAGTCTAAGAAACGCATGATGAAAATTAAAGATGCGTTAAAAGCCTTAGTTGAATCTGAAGCATCAAAACTGCTTAACCAAGAAGACTTAAAAGAGAAAGCGATCTACGCTGCAGAAAATAACGGTATCATCTTCATCGATGAGATCGATAAAATCTGTAAACGTGGTGAGTCATCTGGACCAGATGTATCACGTGAAGGTGTACAACGTGACTTATTACCATTAATTGAAGGCTCAACAGTACAAACTAAACACGGTATGGTGAAAACTGACCATATGTTATTTATCGCTTCTGGTGCGTTCCAAGTAGCTAAACCTTCTGACTTGATCCCTGAGTTACAAGGTCGTCTACCTATTCGTGTTGAGTTAGAAGCGCTACGTGAAGAAGATTTAGCGCGTATCCTAACAGAGCCAAAAGCATCACTGAGTGAGCAATACCAGGCGTTACTTGCAACAGAAGGGGTTAGCATCAACTTTACTGAAAGCGGCATTAACAAGATTGCTAAATCTGCATGGCAAGTAAATGAGACCACTGAAAACATCGGTGCACGTCGTTTACATACCTTGATGGAACATATTATGGATGAACTTTCATATGAAGCCACAGAGCGTTCAGGAGAGTCGATTACGATTGATGAAGCCTACGTTGCCAATATGCTTGATGAAGTGGTTCAGGATGAAGATTTAACACGTTACATCCTATAAAGACCAACTATAACTTAATACTTAATTAAGTTATAAAAAAGCCCCTAATAACTTAGTTATTAGGGGCTTTTTACTATCAGATAAGAAATACTATGATCTTCGTTTAAAACGGGCTTTCTTTATTTAAGTTTTCACAAAGCGAGATAATTTCCAACGCTAAGGAGGATTTAATCACCTGTTGTTGTCTCTCTAATTGCATTTTATGAAAGATTAAATCTATATCATCTTGCGTTGCTTTGACTGCATCAAAAATCGCTAGATTCATGTTTTTAGATAGATGTAATGACTTAATCGCTTCTGCGATAGGGGCATCAGTAAAATGGTAATCAGCGCTATCGTTACTCAGTAAGTTTTTCAGCTTAATAAGGCTCTCTATATCTTGATAAACAAGATGGGGGATCGCCCCTAACCCGAATAATAACTTTAAACGAACTGATAACTCACCAAGTGGACCAGAATTAGTTAATAATGGGCCAACAACAGATTGCACAGCAAAATCATCTTTTAAAAAAATACGTTCAATTAATGCTTGTATAAGCTGTTCAAAAATATCAACAGTAGAGATAAAAAAGCCGCGAGCTGTCGCACTTTCATTTAAACATTCTAGTATTTCATTTTCTTGTAGTTGTTTCGACATAAGCTCAGCTAATTAGGGTTATGTGGGACAATTGCCCCACATAACTGTTTTATTAAGCCATTGCTAGAAATAGCTTCTCAATCTTGATTGCTTCAGCACTATCTTCTGCTAAACCAGTGTATTTAGACAATGTTGCTAAGAATCCAATCTCTTGCAGAGACGCTTGTAGCTCGATTGCTTGTGGGTCATCGCTGTTTGTATATTTAAATGCAGCAGCAATACCTTTTAACAACATATCATTCGCTGTCGCGTACTCAATGGTGCCTAATAGCGGTTTAACTAGACGATCGTTCTCACCTAACTTACGGATTGGTTGACGACCTACGCGGTCAATTTCATCATGTAAGAATGGGTTAGCAAAACGACCAATGATTTTTTCAATGTAAGCGTTATGTGCTTCGCGCTCAAAACCGTAACGGTTGATCAGTACTTCACCACTTTCTTGCATCGCTTGTTTAACTTGCGCACAGATAGCTTCGTCATCAATCGCATCTTTTACTGTTGCGTAATCAGCTAATGCACCTAAGTATGCAGTCATGATATGACCAGTATTTAAGGTAAATAATTTACGCTCAATAAATGCCATTAGATTGTCAGTTTTTTGCATACCTTCAATCACAGGAACTTCACCACGGAACTGTTGTTCATCAACAATCCACTCACTGAAGCTTTCTACTGTCACTTCTAGCGGATCATCTGATTCTGAAGGTGGGACAATACGGTCTACCGCTGAATCAACAAAACCAACTAAACGTTCTGCTTGTGCATGATATTTTTCATCTAAATGTTTGAATACTTCAGCTTTTAAGAAGCTAGTACCACGAATCATATTTTCACAAGCAATGATATTTAAGAATGCTTCATTGTTTGCTTCAAAACGCATCGCTAGGCCTTCTGCTAACTTGCTTGCAATAATAACTAATACGTTTGGACCTACCGCTGTTGTGATAAGGTCTGTTTCGCTAATTAAGCCTACTAGGTCATCGCTAGTAGAGTTGATTGCGTTTACGCCTGAAACAACTTCTGTTTTACATTCTGCGCCTACTACTTTCACATTGTATGTATTCAATGAGTTTAGTAAGTTGATCACTTTCTCATCAACATCTGCAAATGTTACTTTGATTCCTGCATCTGCTAATAGTTTGCCAATAAAGCCACGACCAATGTTACCCGCGCCAAAATGAATTGATTTCATTGTTTTTTCCTTCTTTTTAAGAATATTTAACGAAAAAACGCCGGTAAAGACCAGCGTTTTAATTTAAGCCAGAGCTGACTAACTTAATATACTTAATACTTTTTGAACATCATTACTATTGATCAATGTTTCGATAGCTTCTTCATCATCTAATGCATTAGTGATGGTTGTGATAACACTAATGTGCTCATCATTTTTAGCCGCGATACCGATAACTAGTTTAGCAATGTCATCTTCGTCATCACCGAACAGTACACCTTCAGAGTATTGACATACAACGATACCCGTTTTGATTACGCTTTCTTTAGCTTCAATTGTACCGTGTGGAACCGCAATTGATTCACCTAGGTAAGTTGTAACTAATTTTTCACGCTCAAACATACCTTCGATGTAAGCTGGTTCTGCATAACCTAGTTTAACTAGTTGCTCACCGGCGAACTGGATAGCTTGCTCTTTGTTTTCAGCTTTAAGGCCAAGGTGGATGTTTTCAGCTGTTAGCTCAAACACTGGCTTCTCTGTAGACGCTTCTTCAACAACTGGCGCAGCAGCAGGTGCAGCAACAGGCGTATCAGATGACGCGATGATTTCAGATACTAATCCATCATATAACGTGCTGTCTAAGAAGTTAGTTAGTGATAAGTGCTTAGCTTGACCAGCATGCTTAATTGCACGAGGCGTTAAGTCTTTATGTGTAATAACGATATCAACATCACCTGGCAGGTTGTTAATCGCACAGTTAGTTACACTAATATCTAGACCTGCAGATTTAACTTTCTTCGCTAATAAGCTTGCGCCCATTGCACTAGAACCCATACCTGCATCACAAGCAACAATAATTTTGTTTACTTTACCCATGTCAACGTCAGCACCGCCTTGTGCAGCAGCTGCTGGAGCGTTTTTCATGTTTTTCATTTGGTTAGAAGCTTCAGCAAGTTTATCACCTTCATCTTCACCTAAATCTTTTTGTGTTTTCATTAATACTGAAGCAACAAGGAAAGATACAGCGGCAGATGCAACTACTGATAACACAACACCAATTAGCGATGCTTTAGGTGTTAATAGTAAGATTGCGAAGATAGAACCTGGAGATGCTGGAGATAATAGACCCGCATTGAATAGTGTTAGCGTGAATACACCAGTCATACCACCTGCGATAACAGCAAGGATTAAACGTGGGTTCATTAACACGTATGGGAAGTAAATCTCATGGATACCACCGAAGAAGTGAATGATAGATGCACCACTTGCAGTTTGTTTAGCAGTACCTTTACCAAATACCATGTAAGCAAGTAATAGACCTAGACCAGGACCTGGGTTTGCTTCGATAAGGAAGAAGATTGATTGACCTAGTTCTGTAGACTGCTGAATACCAAGTGGCGAGAAGATACCGTGGTTAATCGCATTGTTTAAGAATAGGATTTTAGCTGGTTCAACGAAGATTGAAGTCAGTGGTAATAGACCTGCTTCAACTAGGAAGTTAACGCCTGCAGCTAGACCTTCAGAAAGAACGTTTACAGCTGGACCAATCAAGTAGTAAGAGATGATCGCTAAGATCATACCGATAATACCTGAAGAGAAGTTGTTTACTAGCATTTCAAAACCGCTTTTCACTTTACCGTGAACCGCTTTATCGAATTTGCTAATTGCGTAACCACCTAGAGGACCAACAATCATCGCACCTAGGAACATTGGAATTTCAGTACCAACGATAACACCCATTGTAGTGATAGCACCAACAACCGCACCACGATCACCACCGATTAATTTACCACCTGTATAACCAATTAATAAAGGAAGTAGGAACTTAATCATTGGACCTACTAATTGAGACAATTGCTCATTAGGGAACCAACCTGTAGGAATAAAGAGTGCAGTAATAAAACCCCACGCGATAAACGCACCAATGTTTGGCATAACCATATTTGATAGGAACCTACCAAAGTTCTGTACTCTGATTTTAGCTTCGGATGATATCATTTCATTTCCCCGTTCATTTTGTTATTAATAATGTTAATTAACAGTCCGTTAAAACTGCGGTATTTAGGTTTGATACAATTAATTTAGCACATAAAAAGAAATATAGAATAGCCACACAATTGCTGTGAAGATGATCACTAAAAGCTCGGCAACTGCCCTACTTTTGATACATAAGTCACTTAAATTGGGTGTACTATTGTTACAAATTGTAAATATAAAAATTCACGCACTAAAAACAGTGATTTTAATCACGTTTAGCATGCGGGGAAAATATCACAAAAGAGACGTATGTCTCATTAAATTATGCAATAAATCCGATTACAATTAATTAGAGTGATGTAGATCTCTTTATTTTCACTGAATTCTTAAACTTGTAATTTTATTACAGGTAATTTGACTGGTTACAAAACGTAACATTTAACAGAAAATACAAATCACAATAACTTATTAACCCCTTTCAACTACTGACTTCATTACATTTTTATGACATAAAATTTCTATCCAATATGACTAATAAAAACCAATAACAGAAGAAAATAAACAGTAATCTGAAAAATTGAAAAGTGGATGTAAGAAGTGAAAAAGCCGTCTAGTCGTCATGGATATGAAATAAATAAACTAGGCGGCTAATTAGTTAACCAATTAATAATGCCCTTACCTTGGCAGATAAAAACTCAGACACAATCACAGTGGCGAGTATAACCACTATAATTAACGTTACCTGTGGCCAAGCTAATACATTTAAAGATGATGAGAGGAATAGACCAATACCGCCTGCTCCCACTAACCCTAGAATCGTTGATTCTCGAATATTAATATCCCATCTGAAAATAATTACCCCTAAGAAAGCCGGTAACACTTGCGGAATAATCGCGTAGTTAATCACTTGAAAGCGTGAGGCACCAGTAGACTCAATCGCTTCCACACTAGTGGCATTGATCTCTTCAATACTTTCATAAAAGAGTTTGGCAATAAAACCAACTGACCTTAACCCTATCGCTAATACTCCAGCAAGAATGCCAGGGCCTAATATCATAACTAATAACAGCGCCCAGATTAGCGAGTTAATAGAGCGTGATGCCGCAATAATAAATAAGGCTATAGGTCTAACAAATAATACCGAGGGTGTGGTATTGCGCGCCGCTAAAAATGCCACAGGTAAAGCTATGATTAACCCTAATAAAGTCCCTAAGGTAGCAATATTAATGGTATCCCATAACGCTTTATACAGCTTATTAATATAAAACCAATCAGGTGGGAACATGCGACTAACCAAATCTGCCCCTTGTTCTGGCGCATCATAAACAAACTCCCAAATAGTATCTTTATTCATGATTGACCAGCAATAAACGGTTAACAATGCTAAGACAAAACAAGTACCCCATACAAGCCAGTTTTTGCGTCGAATATTCGACTGCCATAATGTATGTTGTGTTAACTGATCCATTTTCTAATCCACCCTGAAAGGTATTCGCAAATCATCACTATAATGATAATCAACAATAGAATTGCACCTGCTGAATCATACTCATAGCGATCAATGGCTGTATTTAATGTAGCCCCAATACCACCTGCTCCAACAATCCCAATCACCGCAGATTCTCGAAAGTTAATATCAAAACGATAAAAAGATAAGCCAACCATACGTGGCATAACCTGTGGCCAAATAGCCATATGGATGCTTTGTAACCATGAAGCGCCTGTAGATTTGATCGCCTCTAATTGTTTACGGTCAATCCCTTCAATCTCTTCGGCAAGTAATTTCCCCAAAAAGCCAATGGTTGCGTAGGTTAATGTTAAAAACCCAGCAAAAGCACCAAAACCAAATAGCGCAACGAGGAAAATAGCAACAATCACCTCTTGCATTGAGCGGGATACTGCAATGAAAGCACGACAAAATAAGTAAATAGGCTTAATTGATATATTACGAGCAGCCCCAATACCAAATGGTATTGATAACAATATCCCAGCAACCGTTGAGGTAACGGTAATCGTTAAACTCTCTAATATTCCAGCATAAATATCATTAGATCGAGTGATAAAGTCTGGATGTAAAAAGGCTGATAAAAAGTTCGATCCCCTTTCTAAGCCTTCATAGACTCGTGTCCAGTTAACATCGATACTACCAATACCTATCACTAGATAAACAAAAAACAACAACCAAAGTGATAAGCGCCAAAACTTACTGGCAACAATATAATGTGGCCTTTCCCAGTGACGCATCAATCATCCCCTTTATCTTGTTGCTCATCTGCAGGTTGCCAATCTTCATCACCATAAATGCGAGTTAATACCTGTTCATTTAACTCACTTGCCTGACCATCGAATACGATATCACCACCTTGTAAACCAATGATTCGGTCAACAAACTGCATCGCTAATGGCACATCGTGGATATTAATAATCGCAGGTAAACCTTTTTCACGACAAATAGACTGGATCAAGCGCATGATCTGACGTGAAGTTTTAGGATCTAAGCTCGCTGTTGGTTCGTCCACTAATAATAAACGAGGATCTTGTGCTAACGCTCGCGCAATACCTACCCGTTGACGCTGCCCTCCCGATAATTCATCCGCACGTTTATTAGCATGATCAATCAAACCAACGCGTTGTAAATAATCGAATGCATTATCAATATCTTTTTGCGGGTAACGGCGGGTAAAGGATTGCCAAAAAGACAAATAACCAAGACGCCCCGACAGTACGTTTTCCATCACACTTAATCTTTCAACTAATGCATATTCTTGGAAAATCATGCCAATGTAGCGTCTTTGCTGACGAATCTTTTTAGGAGATGCCTCACTAAGGTTTGTGCCATCTAAGGAGATACTCCCCGAAGAGGGCTTAATCAAACGATTAATGCAGCGAATTAAGGTCGACTTACCAGCGCCACTTGGTCCAATAAGCCCTACAATCTGCCCCTCTGGAATTTCAAGATTAATATCGTTTAATACCAAGGGGCCTTTTTTATATTGTTTTTTTAAGTGTTCAATTTTAAGCACAAGCTTTCCTATTGACAGGTGTAAGATACACCGTTTGCTGTATCGATTTTGCGAATAACTTCCCACTCGCTTTTGAAAGTAATAGGTAAGAATTGTCCTTCTTTACTAAACTCTTTTTGCAGCTTGCTACCTTCCCAATTAAAAGTGAAAAAGGCTTCTTTAATTTTTGCTTGTAACTCAGGAGTTAAGTTATTTGCAACACCATAACCCGTAGTAGGGAAAGTCTGAGATTTATAGATAGATTTGATTTGCGACTGGTTGATAACATCGCGAGAAATCATTCGTTTCAATACAGAGTTAGCCACTGCCGCTGCAGGATAATCTTTATGCGCAACGCCTAGAATAGAGTTATCATGTTTGCCTGAAAAAACAGGTTCAAAATCACGATCAGCAATTAAATCGAAATCTGCTTTTAAAATAGCAGAAGGTGCTTTAAAACCTGAATTAGAAGTTTGTGAAGTAAAGGCTAATTTATTGCCTTTAATATCACTTGGAGTATCAATGCCTGAATTTGGATAAGTGATAATTTCCATCTCATAACCAAAAGAGCCATCTTTTGCTGCCATCATAGTAAAGGGACGGAAACCAGCACAAGCAACCGCTAATGGGTTAGAGCCAGTGTTAAAACCAGCAACATGTAAACGACCAGCACGCATAGCTTCTATTTGTGCTGCGTTGGATTGAACGGGGAAAAATCTTACTTTTTTACCAGTCACTTTCTCCATATGTTCTAAAAAACCAGACCAAACATCAGCATAAACCGCAGGGTCTTCAACCGGAGTATAAGCAAATATTAACGTACTTGGGTCTTTTAATTTAGATTTATCGGTAGGGATATCTGCCACTAAATCATTATCATTATCTGTATAACGACTATCCAATGAAAATGCAGCAGAAGCAGTATTAATAGATAATACAGAAGCAGCCACTAAACTAAGAACTCGTTTCATACAAAAACTCCTAACATTAAACTTTAAAAAACAAATAAACTAAACCACTGATTTTATTTACATTAATTTTAATTTATTTAATTATTTTGATAAATTCGTGAAGATATTACTGCGATTATGTGACAGGTATATGAACACCATAAAAACAAAATAGAGCAATAAAAATGTAATAAGGAGCCTTTTAATATAGGAAGATAGAATTAGTTTGAGAGTGGTTTTATACCAATTATATTAAATAAGAGCTCTAAATTTTGCGGAGAAAAAATGACTCAGTTTAAGGCGTGAATAGAGCCTATCGATGATTAACTTCGTTAATCATCTGTCGGAGAGTGAACGAAAAGATATTCATTCCTTAATGGCTGTTCCCTTTGCTAAATTTACAACGAAGAAATAAGTTATTTTAACAAGTAAAGTAGATCAGTTAATTAGTATGATTGGTATTAGATAAGTAATTGTTTCAATAATTAAAATTAGCGGGTTAATTTACCCCTAAAATAGAACAACTAATTTAGGGGCTCTGCATAACAAATATCAAACATAGGAATAAAAGAACAAGGCAACATTTATCTGCTGCCTTATAAGGACAAGTTATTGCTTAAATTGACTTTTGTAACTTGATCTCACCCGGTGCGATAGGAGTTTGAACAGCAGGAATTCGAACAGACTCTGTCCAAGCTTCCGGACTGTCTAATGCGCCAACAGCCTTTACCATACATCTCATATTCTTACCGACATCATCTGCTGTAATTTGGTATTCATTGCTTGCAGTGTAAGTTAATGGGTAGGCATTCGCAAACCAGTAATAACGTATATCGGTAATGTCTACTATATTTGCCTGACAGGTAATAGTGCTTCCTTCTGTTTTATCGCCAGTAATAACTGGTCTACTACTAAATATATCTGGGAGCTCCATGATATTACGGGTTTTTTGTAAAACCTCGATAGAATCAATAGTAAAATCTTCACGGTCTGAACTCGGCTCTCCATCCGATGACCTTAGTGCATAGTCTAATTGTAAGTCTAACCTTTCAAGATAAGTTGGTGGTGTCGAAACTCTGCCTACTTCAACCCATTGATCATTGCCATCGCTATCTTGTATAGTCACATTGATATAAGTAATATCATCATCAACAACAAATTCCCAAGTATGGTATTCACCATCCCAAAACTCCATACCACCTGCAATTTTACTTTTTGCTTCTGTCATTTGACCACTATAGGCTTTATAACTCTTATAGCTTTCTGCACTTTTAGCAAAAATATTATCCACGGCAGCATAATGATAATGAGAGGCCAGCCCATTTAACCAGGTGCCATTCTTACCATCAAATTCAAACCAATCCACTTCAATTCTATTAGCGGTTCGCCAGAATAAAAAGTCAGGGTCATATGACCAAAAAGCAGGGAATAATCCGCCAGCTAAGTCTGCTTGAGCAACTTCGGGGAACATCATTCGAATACGAAATATTTTTGGTCCTTCCCATGTATAACCATAACCCAAGTCATTAACACTATAAAAAGCCGCAGCTTTCCATCTGTCATTAACTTTTAATAAAGAGAGAGACTGCTTTTGTTCAGATTCATCGAATTCATAAACATTCGTTGTATCGTTGGGAGCAATTAAGGTCGCTGAAGCACCAACAGCTGTATTAAAACCAGGCGCAGACCAAAGGTCTGATTCACCACTATAACTGGCTTTTACACGATCATTTCTAAAATCATCATAAAAAACACGTTCAAACCCTTCAACTTCCACTGGAGAACCACCTCCATTTACCTTAACGTCAGTACTATTAATACTTGTTCCCCATGCAGTCCATTGTTCATTATCGTGAATATAACGAGTAGGAAAGTCTTCTTTATCCATGACTGGGTTATTTGATTTGTAAATATGGCTGTTGGGTAAAATAATTGCGCTATTACCATCGTCTAAACGGTGCGCAGCCCACCCTGTCATTTTTCTTACCATTGCTTCGGTTGGTTCAGTTAAACCAAAAGCTAAAGTATCGTATGCCCAAGCCATATTTCCATCACTATCATCCCCTATGTAAGATGAAGTATCATTTCCAATTTCTGAATTAGCATAACGTTCAGGTTGAGTTGACTCGGTAGAAAGGATAACTCCATTCACAGAAGCAAACATTTGCCCATAGCGAATACCAGTAACAACAACATTCCAAGTTTCTCCATCAGCAACCACTGCCGTTTTAGTTGTCATTAATCGTTTATCCAATCCATTCTCGTTTCGCCCAAGGAATTGGATATTTAGTCCAGTGGTTTTGTTATACCAAATTTTAGGAGAAGATTTGTTAGAGGCATTACCTTGGTTTATATCAACCATCACAGTTGTATCATCATCACCCGACTCAGCATCAATACGAAATGTAAAAATAGTCCAACGATAAGCCCATCGAGCTTCACGCTGTCCGCTCATGGTTAGAAACTCACCAGAATTTTCTTTAAATTCAATACCACCATATTCAGTTTCTTTTTCAGGTCGTAAACTAGTTGTTGATTGTGTTGCGTTACGAACACTATTACCTCTTGCACTATGACTGTCTACTTCACCCACCTCTACATCATCTTGAAAATAAGCTGTCATGATCCATTCAGGAAAGAGATTTAAAGCCCATGACACTTTTTCTTCATTACTGGTCACTTCATCTCTAGAGATACGTAATGATAAAGGTAAGCGCCCATCAGTCTGTTCCAATATTGAAACACCACCATCATCATTTGTATCGTAGTTAGCAGATAGTTCTGGGTATTGCTGCTGGAGATAGTTTAATAATGCCTTCCGTTCTTGATCCTCATATAAACCATTCTCATCGATATCAAAATTTATGTTTGTATCTGCAAAACTCAATGTAGATACAATAAAAGAACAACACAGGCTTAATTTAATATAGAAGTTCATGGTTATATTTCCAAGATAAAGGATTTCATTTAAACGATAATCAATATATATAAATACAGACTAGTACCTATTACTTTTAATATCTACTCATTTAGTAATGTAAAAAATACAACGAGATAAAAATATAAAATCAAGATCTATTAAAGATTTGTAAAACCATGCAGTTATACCAATCCGCTTAATTATATGAACGAATATAACTATTGCTCTCATCACTTAATGTTATTTAATGATTATGGAAACCCCTGATTTCAGTTTATTAGCTAAAAGACAGAAAAGTACTCGTATGAGAATCCGACTTTTAGCCTTAGCACATTTTTACGAAGGTCATTCTCGCTATCAAATTGCACAGTGCTTAAAAGTAAGCAGAACAAGTGTTAATAAATGGATCACTCAGTATCATCAAGGTGGAGTTGATGCATTGAATGATAAGATAACAACAGGTAGACCTTTTAGACTATCTGAGCAATAACATAACAAACTTAAAGATTACGTTTCTAACCAAGCTAAAAGCGACGCAGGCGGGCGATTAATAGGCACTGATATACAGACTTTTATTCAAACAGAGTTTGGTTTTGATTATCACTTGGCAATCGTTTACAAATTATTGAATAAGCTTGGTTTTTCATGGATAACTTCTCGATCTAAGTACCCTAAACAATCTCAGGTTATACAAAAAGATTTTGAGTATGCTTATCTATTTGGCTCAGTCTGTATTCTCAGAAGCCTTAGTGATGGCTTATGTTAATAAAGAAGTCATGATGCAGCGGGGTGGCATACAGATGATCTCAAGACAGAGTTCAATAATGTTACCGTCATAAAGATCCCACCATATTCCCCAGAGTTGAATCAAATTGAACAAGTCTGGAGTTGGTTACGCCAACATCATTTAGCGAGTAAACGTTTGAAAGGATATAACACAATAGTAGAAACTGTCTGTAATACTTGGAATGACTTTATTGGTGATAAAAATAGAGTAATGAAAATGTGCCGTAGAGACTGGATGAAACTGACCACTTAATTAAAAGGATTGCTATAATTCACCCCTAGCTATCACACATAAGGTTGGCCACTACGTGGCACTTATTTATCCCATGCTCAAGTCGGCATAAACCCACAGCCAATAACGAAAAAAAACCAGCCTTCTTTCGAAGACTGGGGTTTATCGTTGTTAGGCGCTTGGCGATGGGTGAACATTGCTCATGCCCCATCGCTGTCGCGATATTCCCCCTACTGTCACACTAAAGGAAAGCGACTGCGTCGCTGCTTTGTTTATCCCATGTTCAAGTAGGTCTCCATAAATCAGCAGACATAAAAAAACCCTGTCAACGTGAGTCAACAGGGTTCGTTTAATGAGGCGCTTGGCGATGGAAAGTCGTCGCAGAGCTCCTCCGCTCGTGACCCTTACCTGTCGGTAAACTCGCCCTACTTTCTGCGTAGGCCAGCATAAATCAACACAATTAAAAAAGCCCCACCGGAACTAACCAGTGGGGCTATTTTAAATGAGGCGCTTGGCGATGACCTACTTTCACATGGGGAGACCCCACACTATCATCGGCGCAGCTGCGTTTCACTTCTGAGTTCGGCATGGGATCAGGTGGTACCACAGCGCTATGGCCGCCAAGCATAAATTGTAATTAGGAAAGTGATTTTCTAATGTTCTTGTTTTTTGCTCTATCTAATCAGCACTATGTAAATACGCTATCACAAGCGCTTATATTTTAACGTCTTCTTTGACAATCTTGGTCACATAACAACA
>NZ_QOCB01000099.1 GCF_003318165.1 Psychromonas sp. B3M02 | reverse complement strand
GTTAACCCTACAATTAAATGTTTCATCATTATAGTTTCCCGTGAGTTTGTGGCTAATACCAATTGTGTTAAATAACTGATCTAAATTTTGCGCCGGAAAAATGGCTTAGTTAGAGGCGTAAGTTGATGTAAATGGTTGTTCCCTATACGAAACTTACAACGAAAAAATAAGTTGTTTTAACAAGTAAAATAGATCAGTTACTTACTATGATTGGTATAAGTAGATGGATTTTCATGGGGGAATAAAAAAGGCCGTTAACAATTAATGCTAACGGCCTCTATACTTAATGACTGATTACGTCAGATTAAGCAACTTGAATAGGTACGTCTTTACTTGTACGAACAATGTTATTGTCTTTATCTAAGTAAACTAGGCTTGGTTTGTGGCCTGCAATTTCTTCAGCATCTAACGCAGCATAAGTACAGATGATCACTCGGTCACCAACGCAAGCTTGACGTGCAGCTGCACCGTTAACTGAGATGATTTTTGAACCACGTTCACCTACGATTGCATAAGTAGAGAAGCGCGCACCATTTTCGATATTGTAAATTTCGATTTGTTCATACTCTAAAATACCAGCTTGCTCAAGAAGGTCCTGATCGATTGCGCATGAACCTTCATAATTTAATTCAGCGTGAGTAATACGAGCTTGGTGCAACTTGCCTGTTAGCAGTGTCTTTTTCATACAAAACCTTTAATTTTAAAATTTGAAATGAGTCTGTTTTTCTCAGTACGGCGACTATAAAGTAAAAACTTTAAGGGTGCAAATCAACAACTAGGTTGTCAATTAAACGTGTTTCACCTAAGAACGCGGCCATTAATACAACTGCTTGTTTACTATCAGCTGTTAAAGGCGCTAATGTTACTGGATCAACAACATGAATTTTGTCGGTTTTAAAACCAGACTGATCTAGCGTTTGACCGGCATCTTTGATCAGTTGTTTATAGCTCCCCCAATTATGTGGTAGCTGTTGTCCCAATTGATTCATTACTTCCGCAATTTTAGGCGCAATTAACTTTTCATCGGCTGAAAGCTTATTGTTACGAGAACTCATGGCTAACCCTGATGTTTCACGTACCGTTGCAACAGGAATGATTTCAATGGGCATCGCTAGGTCAGTGACCATTTGTTTGATAACACATAGTTGTTGGAAATCTTTTTCACCAAAACAAGCAAAGTCTGGTTGTACTAGATGAAATAACTTAGCGACTATGGTACTCACACCTCGGAAATGTCCTGGGCGTAATTCACCTTCTAAACAATCGGATACACCAGGTACTTCCACAAAGGTCTGTGCTTCCAGACCATTCGGGTAAATTGTGTCAGCTGAAGGGGTGAATACAATATCCACAGCCGCTTGTTGTAACTTTTCACAATCCGCTTCAAGGGTTTTTGGGTAATTGGCTAAGTCATCGGCATTGTTAAATTGTAATGGGTTAACAAAAATACTCACCACTGTAACGTCAGCATGTTGTTGTCCCTCTTTAACTAACGTTAAATGACCTTGATGTAGGTTTCCCATTGTTGGGATAAAACTAACTTGCTTCCCTTGCTGTTTGATATCGCGTATTGCAGAGCGCAATAGCTTAGGGTCTTGAATTACTTGCATAGTTAACTCTTAATACGTTAAATAATAAAATAGGGTGCACTAGCCTTAATAAAAGCTATGTTCTGCGCCTGGAAATATTTTATTTTCTACTTGCTCTTTATATAGCTCAACTGCACGACGGATATCACCTGTTTCTACTAAAAAGTTTTTAGAGAACTTAGGGCAGAAGCCTGCTGAAATGCCAAAAGCATCATGCATTACTAGAATTTGTCCATCGGTTTCTGTACCTGCACCGATCCCGATAACAGGAATGTGCAATGCTTTAGTGACACGTTCAGCTAACGCAACCGGCACACACTCTAATACCAATAGTTGAATACCCGCTTGTTGTAATGCTAATGCATCTTCAACTAGCTTATCAGCCTGCTCTTCAGCACGACCTTGTACTTTATAACCACCAAATACATTCACTGATTGAGGGGTTAAGCCTAAATGGCCACATACTGGAATACCACGTTGTACTAAGCCGATCACTGACTCGTTTAACCAATCGCCGCCTTCTAATTTCACCATGTTAGCGCCTGCACGCATTAATGTTGCTGCATTGCTATAGGTTTGCTCTGGTGTTGCGTAAGACATAAAGGGTAAGTCTGCAATGATTAATGACTTTTCAGTGGTACTCGCTACTGCAGCAGTGTGGTAGGCAATATGTTCAACGGTAACGGGTAGGGTAGAGTCATGGCCTTGTAATACCATACCTAGAGAGTCGCCTACTAATAATACCTGGATACCTGCCTGGTCAAAAATAGCCGCAAAACTTGCATCATATGCGGTAATACAGGTGATTTTCTCTTGCTCTTGCTTCATTTTAGCTAAACGAGAAACGCTTATTTTAGCCATTGTTGCTCCTAACTAGCAGTGTTTTATAGGGGGATGATTCTACTGGCGTCATCAATTAATTCAACCAGTAATAGCAGTCAGACCATTTTTATCGCAATCTTTTAGCATCTCGATCAAAGGTGTGCCATCGGGCATGGTCAACTCAGGTGCAATTTCAAATAAAGGATACAGAACAAACTCTCGATCTTTCATACCATAGTGGGGAATGGTTAAGCGCTGATCGTCAATCACTTGCTCTGCGTATAGCAAAATATCTAAGTCTAGGGTTCTTGGTCCCCAACGCTCTGCTTTACGCTCTCGACCTTGTGATTGCTCAATGGCTTGTAATGCATCTAAAAGAGCAATAGCCGATAAGTTAGTTTCAACTGCTGCAACTGCATTAATATAATCGGGTTGGTCTTGAGGGCCCATTGGCGCACTACAATACAGAGATGAGCAACTGATTAAGCTCGTCTCTGTAATATAATTCAGTGCTGTGATTGCTTGTTTTGCTTGTTCAACTGGATCGGCTTGATTGCTACCAATCGCGATGTAACTAATCATTCTTTTTACTCACAGCAGGCTTGCGTTTAGGTTTACTATAACGACGCTTTTTAGCCGGTCTATCAGCATTTGGTTTATACTCTTTGGCTTTATTAGTGTGGCTACGTGCATTATTGTGCTCAGGCAATTTGTTATGAAGTTGGTATTCTTCCCACCAAGCTGTTAATTCAGCAAGTTCTCGGCTTTGCTCTACACGTGCTCTTAATGATAAGAAGTCAAAGGCCGCGCGGAATTTTTCATGGGCATAAACTCGTTGTGCACGTTTACCACCAAAGCGCGGCAGACGGTGTTGTAATACCCAAATGTCACGAATAGCTGCAGTAAAACGTTTAGGAATTGCAATGGTTTTTACTTGAATGGTTAATACTTCATTCATCGCTAGCATAAAGGCATCGTGTAATTCGATACCACTTTCAAAGCTCATCTCTTGTGCGCGCTGCTCAAGTGGGTACCAAAGCATCACTGCATAAATATAAGCAGGGGTAACACGTTTGCCTTCAGCAATACGTTTGTCTGTATCGGTTAAGGCCTGTTCAATCATTTTAGTGGCTTTATCATCTTCTCCACCTTTAAATAGGATAGGGAATAATACAGGTAGTAGCTTGTATTCTTTTAATAGACGGTAAGTTGCTAAACCTTGGCCTGATAATAAAAGTTTAATCACTTCATCAAAATGACGTGCAGCTGGAATATCTTGCAATAACGAAGCTAAGCGGCGGATAGGCTCTGCACACTCATCGCTAATAGATAAATCTAACTTCGCGGCAAAACGGATAGCGCGTAACATACGTACCGGGTCTTCACGGTAACGTACTTCTGGTTCGCCAATCAAAGTTAGGCGACGTTGAGCTAAATCATCCATACCACCACAGAAGTCATATAACGAATAATCTGCGATATCGTAATAGAGTGCATTTACGGTAAAATCACGGCGCTCGGCATCTTCTTCTAATGAACCGTACACATTATCACGCAGTAACATACCTTGCTGTGATTGTTTTACTTTTTGTTTGTCTTGTTCAGCTTCGTCATGGTGACCACGGAAAGTAGCAACTTCTATGATTTCACGACCAAAAAGGATATGAGCTAAACGGAAACGACGACCAATTAAACGACAGTTTCTAAAAAGCGCTTTTACTTGCTCTGGTGTTGCATCGGTAGTGATATCAAAATCTTTTGGTTTTAGCCCTAATAATAGATCGCGCACACCGCCACCCACTAATAAAGCCCGGTAACCAGCATTATGTAAACGATATAAAACCTTTAATGCATTTTCATCAATATCTGAACGTGAAATAGAGTGTTGGTCACGTGGAATGCGATATTGAGATAATGATTTCGTCTGTTCGGCTGCTTTCTTTTTTTGAAATACTTTTTTTACCAGTTTGCTTAAGCGTTTAATAGCTCTATCCTCTGCATCTACTTAGATGGAATTAGTCTGAAAAATTGTGCGCTTATTTTATGTGCGCTGTTGCTTAAAAACAAATTAAATTTATAGTTCGCTACTATAGCGTCTATTAAATAACCGCTACTGTGCATAAACACTGCATTACTTAGTCAATATTTATCCATTGACAGAGGAGTTTAAATCTCTAACAGATAGCCCAATAGGGCGAATATTAAATTTATATTTGAATTTCACGTTGTTTTGGGACGCTTTCTAACGACCAGTGTTGTATGGCCCAAGTTAAAATATCACTACAGTTTTGTTGCGGAATATTATTTGGGACAGTATGACCTAAAAAGGCCAGTACTTTTTTTAATGTTGGTATTGGATTTGATTTATCAACTGCAGCTGCATGGTTTTGCTTTGACAACTTTTGCCCAGGGGCTGTAACTGCAACAGGCAGATGTACATAATTAGGCTTATTGGCCCCCAATAACTGATACAAGCACAGTTGTTTACCTGTAGTAGTGATTAAATCAGAACCTCTTACAATTTCAGTTATACCTTGTTTAATATCATCAATCACTACGGCTAAATTGTAAGCATATAATCCATCTTTGCGTTTAATAATGAAGTCGTCTTCAATTTCTGATGGTGCTAATTGAATTAAGCCTTGTAACTGATCTTCAAAGTTATTTGGCTTGTGGGTGATAGATAATAGATTAATGCGCAGTGCATTATTGGTTAGCGGGTTGTTTAAGTGGCGACAATGCCCTAAATATAATCCCCCTTGTTCCTTGATCATCTTGCGTGTGCAGCAACAGGCATAACATAGACCTTGTTTGATCAATGAAGTTAATACTGCTTCATAGTGAGCACTTTGTTGGTGTTGATAGATGACCGGGCCATCCCACTGTAAACCAAAGGCTAATAAGGTCGCTAAGATATCATCGCTGGCACCTGCTACTTCACGTGGCGGGTCGATATCTTCAATGCGCACTTGCCATTGGCCTTGTTGAGATTTAGCTTGTAGGTAACTGCCAACCGCTGCCACTAAAGAGCCAAAGTGCAGAGGGCCAGAAGGAGAAGGGGCAAAGCGCCCAATGTAAGGTTTAGAAAACTGTGAATCCACTTGTTTTACTCTATAAACAAAAACGGCTAGCAATCGCTAACCGTTTTAAGCTGAGTTAAGACTGTTGCTTAACCAATGCTTTGTTTTTCTTTGATTTCAGCTAACGTTTTACAGTCGATACATAGATCGGCAGTAGGACGTGCTTCTAGGCGACGAATACCGATTTCAACACCACAAGATTCACAGAAACCAAAATCATCTTCTTCTATTTTTTTCAAAGTTTTGGAGATTTTCTTGATCAAGCGACGTTCACGGTCACGAGCACGAAGTTCTAGGCTGAATTCTTCTTCTTGAGTAGCACGGTCAACAGGATCAGGGAAATTAGATGCTTCATCTTTCATGTGATCAACAGTGCGGTCTACTTCTTCACGTAGTTGTGTAGTCCAAGCTGTTAGAATATTTGTAAAGTGTGCGCGTTGCTCTTTACCCATATACTCTTCGCCAGGTTTTTCTTGGTATGGCTCCACTCCAGCAATAGCTAAAATACCGAGTGTTTTCTTGCTTGTATTAGCAGGCATAAACTTTCCTTCCAGTGATGCAACTTAAATCATCTTTAAACGCATTAAAACGGTGATAAATATAAACAATTGGTTGAACAAACTTTGCTAAGATAGTGGCATCAGTTTTTTTTCGGCGGTATCTATAGCAAGCATCTTTAATAAAGTCAAATAAAGAGTTGCATATTGTGAAGTTGTGGTCTTATTTTTGCATTTTGCTCACAATGCGTAAAATAACCTGTTTTTTTATTATCTATTGTTAGTGCCGTTTTTTGTGGTTTAAGGTTGTTATTTTATGTTACCAATTGAAACAGTATTTGCTGACTTACAGCATCAACTTACTGTGCATTCTCAAGTTATTTTACAGGCCCCACCAGGCGCCGGTAAGTCGACCTTCTTACCCTTAGCGTTATTAAAAAGTGGTGCCTATCGCGGTAAAATTATCATGCTAGAACCAAGGCGTTTAGCAGCCCGTAATATCGCCCATTATTTAGCGGAGCAACTGGGCGAGTCTATCGGTGAAAAAGTAGGGTATCGTCTGCGTGGCGAATCAAAAGTGAGTAAAGAAACCCAACTAGAAATAGTGACTGAAGGGATTTTAATTCGTTTATTACAACAAGATCCTGAATTAATCGGCGTTGATTTAGTTATTTTTGATGAATTTCATGAGCGTAACTTACATGCTGACTTAGGGTTAGCCTTTTGCCTAGATGTGCAGGAAAATTTACGCGATGATTTGAGTGTGTTGATTATGTCTGCCACCTTGGATAACCAATCCTTGCAACAACACCTACCTAATGCCGCCTATGTTAGTTGTGAGGGGCGTGCCTTTCCCATAGAGTATATCCACCATAGTGCGAAAATAAGCACCAAAGTTGAGCAACACAGCGCGTTAGTCGCCTTGGTCAAACAAGCGTTTCAGCAACAAACCGGTAATATTTTAGTATTTGTGGCAGGAGTAAAAGAGATTTTGCAATGTTGCCAAGCCTTACAAGTTTGGATTGACCAGCATCATTTACCCGTGTTGTTAGCTCCTTTATACGGGCGATTGAGCTTGGATGAGCAGCAACTTGCAATTAAACCTCCACCTCAAGGTAAACGTAAAATAGTTGTCTCGACTAATATTGCAGAAACCAGTTTAACTATTGATGGTATTACAGTGGTTGTTGATTCTGGACGCGAGAGAAGTTTTCAATTTCAATCTCATACCGGGATTGGGAAATTAAAAGATCAGATGATTAGCGAAGCTAGTGCGATACAGCGTGCCGGCCGCGCAGGAAGACAGAGTGCTGGCACATGCTATCGATTATGGTCTAAAGAGACACGTTTAAGAGCGCAGAATGAAGCACCGATTATACAAAGCGAATTAACTGATTTAATGTTAGAAGTGAGTGCTTGGGGAGTGACTCACCCTGAACAGTTACCTTTCTTAACGCAACCTAATACACGTAATGTACAAGTGGCTTTACAGTTATTACAAAAACTTAATGCCATTGATGAAAGAGGTCGTTGTACTTCCTTAGGTGATCAGATTATCGAATTTGGTTTAAGTCCGCGTCTAGGGGCCATGTTAATTGCTGCTAAACAATTAGAAGCTGCATTGAATGAACCGGGAATAGTCGCGTTAGCTTGTTTATTAGCCGCATTAATAGAGAGTAATGAAAAAAGCAGCGATGATATTAGCAGCGCATTAGATAAACCATCTTACTCAGTGAATCAGCAGTATCGCATCCTACTGAAAAAATGTGCGTCTAAAGCACCAGCGCAGTTACCTCGTGCTTATTGTGGTTTATTATTGGCTACCGCCTTTCCAGATCGTATCGCCTTGTGCCGAGGTCAAAATCAACAGCAGGATTATTTACTGAGTAATGGTGCTGGTGGGCATTTATCTGCACATTCTTCCTTAATTGGTGAAGAGATGTTAGTAGTGACCGATCTTGCATTATCTGAACACAGAGCAAATAGCATTATTTTCAAAGCAGCACCGGTCAACTTAGAAGATATTAAAACGCATCTTGCACATTACCTCAACCATGAGGATTATCTTTGTTGGTCATTAAAACAAAATAAATTAATTGCTGAGCGGCGTTTAATGTTAGGGAAGATTACCCTTAATAAAGTGCCTCTAGCTAAAGTGACTAAACAACAAAAACTCCAAGCATTATTAAATGGAGTGCGCCAAGTTGGGCTATCAATGTTACATTGGAGTGATACGAATAAAGCGTTATTAACGCGATTAAACTATGCATCACAGCAATATAATGAATTCCAACTTACAGGATTTGCAGAGTTTAATGAACAGGCATTGATTGACTCTGTAGATCAATGGTTAGCTCCTTTTTGTATCGATGTACAGCATCCCGATCAGTTTAAGAAAATTGACCTAAAGAGTGCCTTGTTATCTCGCTTAACATGGGATCAACAACAACGCTTTGAAAAAGACTTCCCGCTCACTATTACCGTACCCACTGGCTCTGCGATTAAATTGCAGTATCGCGATAAACAGTTACCTTTATTGTCAGTAAAAATACAGGAGTTGTATGGACAAGCGGAAACACCCACTGTTTTAGATGGGCGTATTCAAGTGCAACTTGCATTACTTTCTCCGGCAATGAAACCATTGCAATTAACCCAAAACTTGCATTCATTTTGGGCGGGTGCTTATCTGGAAGTGCAAAAAGAGATGAAAGGGCGTTACCCAAAACATTATTGGCCGGATAACCCAGCCACTGCCGTTGCAACACGTAAAACGAAAAAGCACCTATCTATGGGGTGATATCAGTGAATAAACTAAGTAGTATGAGCGGCGCATTAAAGAGTGACATCGTCTTCACTGAATTATCTATTATATTAAATCGAGTTAATTAAACCTGTTATGGCAAAAACACCACAAAAAAAAGGCACGGCAGATAAGCCAAAAGCAAGTGCTACAAGTAAAACAACAAAAAGTACCGCGAAAAAAACGACCAGCACACGTAAAAAAACAGTGCGTAAACCGGCTAAAGCACCACTTAAACATCGTATTCTAAAAGCAATATGGTCATTTACTTGGAAAGCAACATTGGCGTTTATTGCTTTTATCGTAATAGCAGGTATCTACTTTGATAAAAAAGTGGAGAACCGTCTTGATGGTTCAACATGGGATCTACCTGCCACACTTTACGCTCGTCCATTATTGTTAAAAGTTAATGAGCCCTTAACGCAAACAGCACTCGTTAGCGAACTGAAATTACTAAATTATCGCGCAGTACAAAGGATTCAAAGTGCAGGGCAATTTGCTGTGAATGGTAACCAGGTTACTATTTATCGACGTGCTTTTGATTTTCCAGATCGCTCTGAAGCTGCTGCAATTGTGAGTGTCTCTTTTGACGGTAACCGCATCGCAAGCTTGACTCAACGACAGGGAACCATTGCTGAATTTCGTTTAGATCCTTTGTTATTGGACAGACTAAATAGCAAACAGATACAAGATCGGGTGTTTGTGCCGTTTCAGAAAATTCCAGATCTGTTAATTAATACCCTGATCTTAATGGAAGACCGTGATTTCTATCATCATCAAGGTGTCTCTCCCTTTGCCATTTTGCGTGCTTTTATGGTTAATATGAAAGCTGGGCGCACTGTGCAAGGTGGCAGTACTTTAACGCAACAGTTAGCTAAAAACCTGTTCCTTTCTCAAGAGCGTAGTTTATGGCGTAAGTTTCAAGAAGCCTATATCGCTGTCCTGATCGACCATAAATACAGTAAAGATAAAATATTGGAGTCGTACTTAAATGAAGTTTATCTTGCACAAAATGGGGCAACAGGCGTGTACGGTGTTGGTTTAGCCAGCGATTATTATTTTGCACGTCCCATTGATGAATTACGTGTTGAACAGGTGGCTTTGCTGGTGGCTATTATTAAAGGGCCATCTTATTACAATCCAAGACGTAATCCGAAACGTGCATTATCTCGTCGGGACTTAGTCTTACGTTTGATGCTTGAGCATAACTATATTAATACTGCTCAGTACCGTATTGCGGTTAATAGCCCTTTAAATTTAAGTGGTGCAAAGGCATTAAATAATCGCGCAAACCCAGCTTTTGTTAGTTTATTAAATCGTGAGTTAGTGAGCAATGTCCCCGCTAATATCCGTAAGCAGAGTGGTTTATCTATCTTTACCTCGATTTCGCCTTTAGCACAAAAGAATGCGGAAATAGCCATTCAAACGGGTATCAAAAAAGTCCAGAAAAAAGGACAAGATGATTTGCAAGGGGCGATGGTGGTCACTGACCGTGAATATGCGGAAGTGCGTGCGCTGGTATCGGGTAAGGATGTTAAATTTAGTGGTTTCAATCGAGCTTTAGATGCTCGTCGTCCCATTGGCTCTTTAGTCAAACCGCCAGTGTACTTAACCGCGTTAGATAATGGCTATAGTTTAACTGATACTTTAAATGATAAAGAGATTGTGCTCAAAAACAGTACCGGGCAACGTTGGCGACCAAAGAATTACGATCGTAAATTCCGTGGACAAGTGACTGTAGAGCAAGCCTTAGTAAGCTCTTTAAATGTACCCACGGTTAACTTGGGCATGCAAATTGGCTTAAGTAATGTCATTGATAGCTTACATGCCATGGGCGTAGAACAAAAAATTAAAGCTTACCCATCTTTAGTGTTGGGCAGTTTATCGCTTTCACCCTTTGAAGTGGCACAAATGTATCAACCGATTGGCATGCGAGGTGTGTATAAACCATTGACGATGATCCGTACTATTGTCTCTAGTGATGGCATTCCTTTATATCAGCGTAGCCCTGCAGCGCGACAAATATTTTCAAGTACTGCGGTAAATCAGCTATCCAGTGCGTTACATAAGGTCACCACGGAGGGGACTGCGCGTAGCTTACGTTGGCGTAACCCAGGGCAAAATTTCGCAGGTAAAACCGGCACCACCAATAATCTTAACGATAGCTGGTTTGTGGGCTTTGACCAAGATGAAGTCGTGACCACTTGGGTAGGTAAAGACAACAATAAAAGTGCAGAGCTAACCGGCAGTAGTGGCGCGTTAGTTTTATTCTCAGGTTATATGAAACAAAAGGTAGGACAGTAAGGTGCAAAAGTTAACCTCTATTACACAATTTGAAGAGTTGAAAGCAGCCTTTATGGCAAATAAAAGCTGGGATGCACAGTACCGTTTGATTATACAGTTAGGGAGGGTATTAGCGCCTTTCCCTGAACAGATGAAACTAGCGTCTAACCAAGTAAGAGGATGTGAAAGCACTGCTTGGTTAATCTGTACTGAAAATAACGGACTTTATACCTTCACCATGGAGAGTGAGGCGCGGATAGTCAGAGGATTAATGCAAATAGTGGCAATCATCTTTAATAATAAAAGTGCACAAGAGATAGCTTTAATCGATTGTGATGAACTATTTGCTGAATTAGGGTTACTAAACCATTTAAGCCCTTCTCGAAGTAATGGTTTATTTTCCATTATTAACACCATTAAAGGAGTTAACTCTATTGATTAACACACGCTATATCCCTTTATTAAGTCTATTGTTACCTTTTTCTGGTAGTGTTGTTGCAGCCTCTGAAAGTAATGCTCAACAGGAGAGTATTATGATCCCTGAAATACAACAACCCGCGCCTAACCAACGTTATACCTATGATGTATTTTATAAAGGTTTATCAATTGGCCAGATGAAACAAGCGTACCATTGGACGGGTGACCAAGTGGTAGTAGAGTCCGATGCTGACTTTTCTTTTTTACTCTTCTCTTTTGGTGGTAATCAGCAGTCTGATATTTACTGGAGCGAGCAAGAGAAACGCTTTTTAAGTAGCGCTTTTTTCCGTGAAAGCAGTGGTTTTAGCACGGTGAATATGACCGCAAATTTTGATGCGACGGGTCGTAACTCAGTCATCAACAATAATGGCGAACGCACCGAGTATAGTAATCCTGAAGGTCCGATTGTTGATTTTAATACGATCAATCTGCAAATTAGTACTGGGTTAAAGTTTGGAGAAACTGATTTTGAGTTTTATATGCAAACCTCTGATGATATTGCCCACTACTTCTTTGAGCTAAAAGGCAAGGAGACAATTAAAACCAAATTTGGTGAGTTAGAAGCTTACCGAGTACAGCAAGTCAGAAAAAAAGACCGTACTTTTATTGCCTGGTTTGCACCTCTGTTTAATCATCAGATGGTTAAATTTGAATATCAACGAAAAGTGTTAGATATCAGTGGCGAGCTAGTAGATTACAGTACTGAGTTTTAAACCGATTATTTTTATTATGCGTCATGCCATGGATTCAACTTTGAACACAGAAAAAGCACAAAAAACAGCAAAACCGACTTTACACCCTCGTAACTTGCACCAAGGGCAATATGACTTTGTCAGTTTAATGAAAGCCTGTCCTGAACTTCAACCTCATGTGATCACTAATCCAAGAGGGGAGTTAAGTATTAACTTCAGTGATCCTCAATCGGTTTTGTTATTAAATAAAGCATTATTAGCCTACTTTTACGATATTACCTTTTGGCAAATCCCTGAGGGGTATTTATGCCCACCAATTCCAGGAAGAGTCGATTACCTGCATTATATTGGTGACCTGTTAAGTGAGAGCTTTCAAGGTGAAGTGCCAACCGGCTCTAAGATAAAAGGTTTAGATATTGGTTGTGGCGCTAATTGTATTTATCCTATCTTAGGCAGTCGCAGTTACGATTGGTCTTTTATCGGGGCAGATATTGATTCACTGGCAGTAAAAACAGCTTCATTATTGGTTAAAGCAAATCACAATATCAGTAAAAAAATAAGCATACGTCAGCAAAAGAATAAACAACATATTTTAACTGGAATGGTAAAACCCTCAGATCGTTTTGCTTTTACACTGTGTAACCCGCCTTTTCATGCTTCCATGGAAGCCGCTGCGGCAGGTAGCCAACTTAAACAAAAGAACTTGAGTAAAAAGGCGGTGAATACACTTGATAAAGCCAAGTCTGAACTGAATTTTGCAGGTAAAGCCCACGAATTAAGCTGTGCTGGTGGTGAAATTGCCTTTGTAAAACAGATGGTCACTGAAAGTGCGACGCTACAGGAGCAGGTATGTTGGTTTACTTGTTTATTATCTAAAGGTGAAAATGTAGCGCCAATTAAGAAGCTATTAAAGCAGTGTGGTGCAGACCAGGTCAAAGTGGTGGAGATGGCGCAGGGTCATAAAATCAGCCGTTTTATCGCTTGGAGCTTTTTAAGTGAGCAGAAACGACTGGCGTTTTTTGGATAAGGTTGAAAGTTTAGTATTCGTTATTCAAAAGAAATACCCATAAAAAAACCGAGCTATAACAGCTCGGTTTTTTTGATTGGCTCAGTCACCTTTTTATTAAAAGTTATTTTTCGCCAATTGGTAGGATAGTGCGACCGTATTGTTCGTTGATCACTTCAGCCATCGCTAAGTAGATTGCACTGAAACCACAAATAAGACCTTCAAAACCTGCGATACGACCAATTAGTTCACTACCTGTGAAATCACGGATAGCTAATAGGAAGAACAGTACTGTTAAGCTAGCAAAAATGAACTGTAATACACGGTTACCACGTAGCGTACCGATAAACATAAAGCCAGTGAAAATACCCCACATAACTAGGTACCATGCCATGAATGCATGTGGTGTTGCTTGTGTTGGACCACCTTCTAAACCAAGTTCTGGAAATATTAATAACACCACTAAGCTGATCCAGAAAAAACCGTATGAAGTAAATGCCGTTAAACCAAAAGTGTTACCTTTTTTGAATTCTAAAATCCCTGCGATAACCTGTGCTGCACCACCGTAGCATAAGCCCATTGCAAGAATCATTGCGCTGATTGGAAAGAAACCTGCATTGTGTATGTTTAACAGTACAGTTGTCATGCCAAATCCCATTAGACCTAGCGGAGCGGGATTAGCGTAATTAGTTGATTGTGACACGTCATTTACCTTTTTGTATTATTTAATAGAGTTGAGATCGCGCGCACGATACCATGTGTTCAAATTTTGTAAAGAAAATCCGGAAAAATTGATGTTTTGCTTTGTTTTTAATCAATTTTAGCTAAAAAATATTAAAAGTGTGCTCTGTTGATTTATTTTTAAGGGGAAATAAAAATTATTTTATTGTACATTTTAGTCCATTGGTGCAGAGTAGAAGATTGCGTTAATTTTATTAATCCATTCAACACACTAGGTACAATACATAATGAACCCGTTTAACCATGATGAAATATACTAATGACTGTACCTACTCTCTCAATTAAAAACCTGCACAAATCCTTTGCTGATAATCAAGTATTAAAAGGCGTAGATCTTGAAGCGCATAAAGGCGATGTAATCTCTATTTTAGGGGCATCAGGATCAGGTAAAAGTACTTTATTACGCTGCGTTAATTTATTAGAAACACCTACATCAGGCGATATCCTGGTTAACGGTGAGTTAATCGAAATGAAGCAGGATAAAAAACGCGGTGCAATACCTGCTTCAATTAAACAAGTTGAGCGTATCCGCAGCCGTTTAGCCATGGTGTTTCAAGGATTTAATCTTTGGTCACATTTATCTGTACTAGAGAATGTGATTGAAGCGCCTGTTCATGTTTTAGGAGTACCGAAAAAAGAAGCTATTGTAAAAGCTGAAGCATTATTACAGCGCGTTGGCCTTTATGAACGTAAGGATTACTATCCTGAACAACTGTCTGGTGGACAACAACAACGTGTTGCTATTGCTCGTGCCTTAGCTGTTGAACCAGAAGTAATGTTATTTGATGAGCCAACTTCGGCATTAGACCCAGAATTAGTAGGTGAAGTATTGACGGTAATGCGAGACCTAGCTGAAGAAGGCCGTACCATGCTGGTGGTAACACATGAAATGGCATTTGCTAGAGATGTATCGAATAAGGTTCTATTCTTACATCAAGGCTTAGTAGAAGAGCAAGGTAAGCCAGAAGATATCTTTACTAACCCAACTTCAGAACGTTTTAAACAGTTTATCTCAACTGTGTATTAAATTCTTTCCTGACAGCTTGAT
Source organism: Psychromonas sp. B3M02 (assembly GCF_003318165.1). Classification (GTDB taxonomy): domain Bacteria; phylum Pseudomonadota; class Gammaproteobacteria; order Enterobacterales; family Psychromonadaceae; genus Psychromonas. The sequence continues at coordinate 2,745 of NZ_QOCB01000099.1, read as the reverse complement.
CAGGAAAATTATTGAAAAAATCATTTATCATAAAATAAGGAAATACCATGAAAAAAATTAGCCTATTAATCGCACTGTTTGCATTTGCATTTAATACTGCACACGCAAAAGAATGGAAACAGATCCGAATCGGTGTTGAAGGCGCATACCCTCCATTCAGTAAAACAGAAGAAGATGGTAGTGTTACTGGTTTTGATATTGATATTGCTAATGCACTATGTGCAGAACTAGAAGCGAAATGTACGCTAGTAAAACAAGACTGGGATGGCATTATTCCTGCGCTACTAGGTCGTAAATTTGATGCGATCATCGCCACTATGGATATTACTGAAGAGCGCCAAAAGAAAGTCGCTTTCACTAAAAAATATCAACATATTCCAGCACGTTTTGTTGCTAAAAAAGGGACTACTTACGAAGGTACTGAAGCATTCATGAGTGGTAAAAAAATTGGTGTGCAACGTGCAACAACAATGGACCTATACATTTCTGACAACTTCCCATCTGCTAAAATCAAACGTTACGGTTCTGCCGATGAAGCTTACTTAGATTTAAAAGCAGGTCGTGTTGATTATGTAATGGCTGACTCTGCAGCTATCGCTGACGGTCTATTAGCAAAAGAAGATGGTGATAAGTTTGAATTTGTTGGTCCTAAGTTAAATGATCCAAAATGGTTTGGTTACGGTGCAGGTATTGCAATTCGTAAGCAAGATACTGATTTAGCTGAGCAATTAAACCAAGCTATTGATGCTATCCGTGCTAACGGTACTTACAAGAAAATCCAAGATCAATACTTCACTTTCGATGTATACGGTCAAGAGTAATAGTGTTAATAGCGATTAACACATTGCGTTAAAAATAGAGAGGATGAGCAACCAGCTGTAATATCTTTGTCGGTTGAGTCATCCTTTTTTTATGTCAATCAAGTCGTTATCTTTGATATTGGCATTTATTAAAAAGAAGTTTATATGTTTTCTTTATACGGTTACCAAGACATTTTTATAGAAGGTGCATGGTTAACACTTCAAGTGGCTTTGCTGTCTTTAGTGCTCTCTGTTGCTTTAGGGTTATTAGCAGCATTAGCTAAATTATCTCATTCAACAGTCCTAAAAAGTATCGCAACGCTTTACACTACCATTATTCGTGGTATTCCTGATTTGATTCTGATGTTATTGATCTTCTTCGGTGGACAGTTGCTGATCAATGATATGAGTTACAACATCAATGAATGGTTAAATGAAACCATGACGGGGTATTACCCTGACCATGAATGGACCTCGTACCTACCTGACTATATTGATATAAGCCCTTACTTTGCAGGCATTGTGACCATAGGTTTTATCTTTGGCGCATATATGGCAGAGACTTTTCGTGGCGCGATTATATCGGTCAACAAAGGTCAGCTTGAAGCGGCTACCGCTTATGGCATGAACAAATACAAACGCTTTTCTCGTGTGATGTTTCCACAAATGATGCGTTATGCATTACCTGGTTTAGGTAATAACTGGTTAGTTTTATTAAAAACCACCGCACTGGTATCAATTATCGGTTTACAAGATATGGTGAAGATTGCTGGTGATGCTTCTGGTTCAACGCAGAAACCTTTTACTTTCTACCTAGTGGTTGCATTAATATTTTTATTTTATACCGCTGTTTCTACCTCTGTACTAAAGTGGGCAGAGCGTAAATATAGTATACAAACGAGATAGACATGGATTTTTCAATTATTCTTAATGAATACCCGTTTTATTTAGAAGGGTTATGGACAACCACTTGGTTAGTCACAGCCTCTTTATTGATAGGATTAGTGATTGCTATTCCAGCGGGAATTTTACGTAGTCATTCCAACTGGTTTATTAAAGGGCCTATTTGGGCTTATATGTACTTTTTCCGTGGTTCGCCATTGTTAGTGCAATTATTCCTTATCTATTATGGCGCAGCACAGTTTGATTGGTTACGTGAAAGTTGGTTATGGTACTACTTTCAAGAAGCTTGGTTTTGTGCCTTATTAGCCTTTGCTTTAAATACTGGTGCTTACACGGCTGAGATTGTTCGTGGTGTGATCAGTACTATGCCAGTAGGTGAACTGGAAGCGGCGAAAGCTTATGGTATGAGCCGTTGGCAACGATTAAGACGTATCACTTTACCTAACTCTTTACGCCGTGCGTTACCAGCTTATAGTAATGAAATTATTTTTATGATCCACGGTAGTGCGATTGCTGGTGTGGTGACCATTGTTGATATCACTGGTGCCGCTCGTGTAGTTAATGCGCGTTATTATGCTCCCTTTGAAGCTTATTTAGCCGCAGGTCTTTTATACATGTGTTTAACTTTCTCAGTTATTTACCTGTTTAAACTATGGGAAAAAAGTTACCAACATAATTAGCCCCTTATCTACTTTATGAGTGTGTTGGTGGCTAGCCATCACACTCATTTAATGACTTAACCTCAGTTATGGTTAATGGAAGCGAAACATCATATAAAATCAGATAGTTAAATCATGTAATAGACAATACTGCTAGTTGTGCGTAGTTCAAGGCGTAATTTAAGCCTTTCGACGATTGAGCAATCTATGGCTATCGCTAAAACCTTTATTAATCACCTTAACTTATACCAATTGCATTAAATAAGAGCTCTAAATTTTGCACAGGTAAAATAGATCAGTTACTTATACCAATTGTATTAAATAACTGATCTAAATTTTGCGCCGGAAAAATGGCTTAGTTTGAGGCGTAAGTTGATGTAAAT